>CAZOIB010000168.1:0-21647 GCA_964579785.1 uncultured Lysobacter sp.
TGGGTTCGTCGCTGTTCCGCCGGCCGCAGCCCAGGTGACTTCCCTCGCCGCGACAATTGTCTCGTTCGGCCTTCCGCCCGGCATTTCCGGCAGCTACACGACGAAACTGGAGTCAGCAGAGGCGGCCATTGCGAGTGGTAACTTCGGCGCGGCCTGCGGCAGCTTGAGTGCCCTCGCCAATCACGCGCAGGCCCAGTCCGGGAAGAAGCTCTCGCCAGCCCAGGCGCAGCAGGTCATCGACCAAGCCGGGGACATTCGCCGGTCGCTCGGTTGCTGATTTTCGATACCAAGAAATCGTACGGGAGGACTACGCATGAAGCCCGCTTCGCAATGTCTCGGCATTCTCCGCAGCGCAATCCTTGCGACCATCATCGCCCTGCCTGCAATGGCTACGGCAGCCTCGGGTGACCTGGACAAGTCCTTCGGCAGGAAGGGCGTGGTGTCGATCGGACCTCCTGTGATCGGCGCAAATCACAATGCCGTGGCCACGACCGGAAACGCGATCATCTCGGCTGTCGTCAGCGGGGCTAGCGGTGCCAAGAGCGTCGCGGTCTACAAGAGTCTTGAGGACGGCTCCAGCGACGCATCGTTTGGAAGCGGTGGCAGTTTCGCCCTTCCGCCGAGTGCCCCGGGTGTTCCTGTTTCTTGGCTGGCTGGCGCCAATGAAGCGAGCATTGCCACGGATCGGCGCGATCGCATCCTGGTGCTGGGCGCAACAGCCGGCACGCCGGGCCCGGTGCAGCGTTACATCCGCGCATTCCGCTTGCTGGCCAACGGCGCACTGGACGCGAGTTTCAGCGGCGATGGCGTGGCGACGATTCCGGTGTTCACCAGTCCCGATCGCAGGATCACGCGCATTCACGCTCAGGCCGATCGCAAGATTCTCATTTCAACGGTGGAAAGCGATCCAGCGGCCGGAGGCCAGGGCATCTGGATCACTCGCCTCAACGAGGATGGCACCACGGACATGAGTTTCGCCGTAAACGGGATCTTCCGGTATTCGCCTCCGCCCCCGTACCCATCGTCAGGCTGGAGGTTCGTTAACGACCTCGCCACGCAGAGCGATGGCAGGATCGTCGTCGCGCTGCGCCTCTACCCGGGCACGCCGGGCAATGTTGGCGCCGTGATGCGCTTGACGACGAGCGGTGCCCTCGACACCAGCTTCGGGAGTGGGGGGATGACGACCTTCCAGTGGGTCGCGGGCGAGGCGAACAGCCCCCGGTCCCTGACCATCCTCGGCGATGACAGCATCGTCGTTGGTGGGGGAGCGTATTCCCTGGCGAACAGCAGTCTCGGCCGCCCTGCGGTTGCACGCTTCACCCGGGATGGCGCGCTCGACTCGACTTTCGGAATTGGCGGCCTGGTCTCGCTTGCGCAACCGCCCTTTGGGGGAGTCTGGCTTGGGCCGATCGTTGACTCCGCGGGCTCCGTGTCCCTTGGCGGCATCAAGTACGACTCGGCAGACTATGGTGGCGGGCCCGGCGTGGGAGAGATTCTCCGCCTCCAGAGCAATGGGGCGGTCGATACCCGCTTCGCCCATCGCGGCACCTTCGAGTACGCGCCGCCCGCAAATGCACGCATCAACAGCGGGTGGCTATCCCTCGACAGGGCGGATCGCGTGATCGGTTCCTACAGCTACGAGTCCGATCCGGACGCCGGACACTTCCAGCCTGTTCTGATCCGGCTCGAGGCGAATCGGGCCATTTGCAAGTAGGCGCAGTGGCGGAGGGTCGGTTTCCGGAGGAGATGGGGACAGGTATTGGGGACGGTTCCGGAGAACCGTCCCCATTACCTGTCCCGCTTTAGCCCTCGACGATTTCGGGCGCGTTGGCGACGGGAAAGTTGACCGAGTTGGCGACGAAGCAGTATTCGTGCGCCTTGGCGTGCATGGCCAGCGCCTCGTTCACGTCGGTGCCGCGTGCCACGGTGACTTTCGGGCGCAGCTGGGCCGATAGCAACTTCATCTTTCCCGTGACCGGGTCCTTGCCCAGCTCCGCCGTGGCGCGATCCTCGTAGGCCAGCACCGCCACGCGCTTCTTCGCCGCGAGCGAGAGGTAGGTGAGCATGTGGCACTGGGCAAGCGCCAGCGTGACCAGTTCCTCGGGGTTGTAGCGCGTCGCCTCGCCGCCGAACACGGTGGGCGAGGAGCCCGGGACCGGCGGGTGGCCGGGGCAGGCCAGCACGTTGTTGCGCGAGAAAGCGGGGTCGGGCGGGAGCTTCTGCGCCGGGTCGGCGGGCCAGCGGATCGTCGCTTCGAACAGGTGGTTGTCGCTCATGGCAGTACTCCGTGCAGTCCGGGAGGAGAATGGCGCCGGGTCAGGCCGCAGCCGCGGCCGCGCGGCGCCGCATGGCGAGCCACAGCGCCGCCGCCCCCGCGATCACGAGGAAGGGCAGCGCCACGTAGTTGAGGGTGTTCCAGCCCGCCGCGCTCACCAGCACGCCGCTTGAGAAAGACGAGGTGGCCGTGATGCAGAAGACGAGGATCTCGTTCGCGCCCTGCGTCTTCGCCCTCTCGGCCGGCCGGTAGGCTTCCGTGAGCAGCGTCGTGCCGCCCACGTACATGAAGTTCCAGCCGACCCCGAGCAGCACCAGCGACCACCAGAAGTGCGCGACGAGCTGGCCGGAGAGCGCGATGGCCACGCATGCGAACATCGCGGCCACGCCTGCCATCATCACGTTGAGCACGCCGAAGCGCTGGATGAGCGAGCCGGTGAAGAACGACGGCCCGAACATCGCGATCACGTGCGCGGCGATCACGCTGGCGGCGGCGGCGTAGGGATGTCCGCAGAAGCCCATGGCGAGCGGCGTGGAGGTCATGAGCAGGTTCATGACGCCATAGCCGAGCGCGCCGACGGCGACGGCGACGATGAACACCGGCTGCGCCATGATCTCCTTCAGCGGACGCGTCGGCCCGTGCGTCTCTTCCACCTTCGGGTCGGGAATGCGCAGTCCCGCGAGGATCGCCATCGTCACCAGGCAGAATCCCAGGAGCGAGGCGTAGGAGGCGAGGAAGGTCGGCTGCACCAGCTCGCGCGTGTACTTGCTCATCTCCGGGCCGATGATCCCGCCCACCAGCCCGCCCGCCATCACCAGCGAGATCGCCTTCGCCTTCCGCTGCACCGGCGCGGCGTCGGCTGCGGCGAAGCGGTAGTACTGCCCGAACGCGTTGTAGGTCCCGAGCACGAGCGTGCCGAAGACCAGGGTCCAGAAGCTCCCGAGGTAGATGCCCAGCGTGGCGATGGTGCCGCCGGCGAGCCCGAAGAGCGTTCCGGTGAGGAACCCGTTGCGGCGCCCGACGCGCTTCATCCACAGCGAGGCGGGAAACGTGGACAGCGCAGCCCCGACGACGTAGCCGGTGACCGGCAGTGTCGCGAGAGCCTTGTTGTCCGCGAGCGCGAAACCTGCCAGGCCGTTCATCGCGATCAGCGTGACGTTGTTGGTCAGGAGGAGCGCCTGGCAGCAGGCGAGGAGGAAGACGTTGCGGCGTGTGTGGTCCATCAGCGCATTCTAATGCTTGCGCGACGCCCGGTTCCCGTACCGGGAGGCAATACGCCTACAACGGCTTGCGCTTGTAGGTAAGCCCTTCGTGCCGCAGTGCGCCGTTCTTCTCGCGGATCGCGAGCTTCACCACCAGGGTGTCCGCTGCGGCGCGCTGCAGGACGATGCCGCCGAAGGCGATCTCGTCGGCGGAGATGCGCGTCAGGCGGATGCGCAGCGCCTTGTCCTTCTCCTCCCAGCCGACCCAGTCGGGGTTGAAGTGCTTCACGACGAACTGCAGCGTGTCGTCCACTTCCTCGATGGCGAAGAGCTCGTAGAAGCCGGGCTTGCCGTCGGCTTTCTGCAGCCGGAACGCGCCCAGCAGCACGCCCGCCCGCGGCGGCAGCCAGACGTCCTCGACGGTCCCGCCGAGTCCCTCGCCGACCCAGTAGCCCGTGAGCCACGCGGCTTGCGCGATGCGCGCGGCGGGCGAAGGGGGCTTCGCCGCCGCTTCGGGTGCCGCGGTCCCGTGGTTCGGATATTGGCCGAGGGCGGCGGTGGCGATGGCGAGCAGGGCAGCGGCAAGCAGTCGGCGCATGGGAGGCTCCGGGGCGAGGGCCGGGAATCCGCGATAATGCCCCTTTCCACCGCCCGCTCCAATCCGACGATGAACTACAGGCAACTCGGCCGCGCAGGCCTCAAGGTGAGCGAGCTTTCCTTCGGCTCGTGGGTGACCTACGGCAACCAGCTCGACGCCAAAGCGGCCGGCGAGTGCATGGCGGCCGCGCGGGACCTGGGAGTGAACTTCTTCGACAACGCGGAGGTGTACGCGAACGGGGAAAGCGAACGCATCATGGGCGAAGTGCTGAAGAAGCTCGCCTGGCCGCGCCTCGGTTACGTCGTCTCCACGAAGTTCTTCTGGGGCATCACCGACGGGCCGAACAGCCGGAACACGCTCAACCGCAAGTACCTCATGCAGGCCATCGACGGCTCGCTCCGGCGCCTGCAGCTCGACCACGTCGACCTGGTCTACTGCCACCGTGCGGACCCCGACACGCCCATCGAGGAAACGGTGTGGGCGATGCACGACATCATCCGCCAGGGCAAGGCGCTCTACTGGGGCACTTCCGAGTGGAGCGCCTCCGAGATCATGGCGGCCTGGCAGATCGCGGAGCGCCACCACCTCGCCAAGCCGGTCGTCGAGCAGCCGCAGTACAACCTGTTTCACCGCAAGCGCGTGGAGACCGAGTACCGCCACCTCTACAACGACATCGGCATGGGCCTCACGACCTGGAGCCCGCTTGCCTCGGGACTGCTGACGGGCAAGTACCGCAACGGCATTCCCAAGGACAGCCGTGCGGCCATGCCGCGCATGTCCTTCCTCGTCGAGGGGCTCACCGATCCGGCGAAGAACGCGGCGGTGGGCGCGCTCGATGCCGTCGCGAAGGACCTGGGCTGCACGCTTTCCCAGCTCGCCATCGCGTGGTGCGCGCGCAACCCGCACGTGTCCTCCGTCATCACCGGGGCGTCGCGCGTCGAGCAGGTGAAGGAAAACCTCCAGGCGATCGAATTCGTGCCCAGGCTCACCGCGCCCGTCCTCGAGCGCATCGAGGAGATCGCCGGCGGGCACGGCGAGTAGCGCTTCCGCACGGGGAGTTTGATCGGCGTCAGGTGCGGGGCGGGGGCGCGGCGGCCTAATGGAGGCTCGCCGGAGTCCGCCCCCTGTTCACGCTCCTCCAGATCCTTCGCGAAAGTCCCTACTACCCGAAGCTGCGCGGAGGGTTCCTCTTCCTCATCTTCGTGCACGTGGCCGGCACTCTCGGCTACCTGCAGATCTCGGGGTGGCGCGCGCCGTTCATGGACGCGCTGTACATGACCTTCATCACCGTGGCGACGATCGGCTACGGCGAGGTGATCGACCTGTCGAACGGGCCGGCGCCGCGCCTCTTCACCATGGCCGTGGGCTTCTTCGGCATCGGCGGTACCTGGTACCTCTTTTCCACCTTCACCGCGTTCATCCTCGAAACGAACCTGAACCAGGCATACCGGAGGCGCCGCATGGAAGGCACCATTTCCGCCCTCAACGGGCACTACATCATCTGCGGCATCGGGCGCGTGGGCGGCTACGTGGCCGACGAGCTGCAGAAGACGAAACGGCCGTTCGTCGTGGTCGACACGGATGCCGCGAACCTCGCCGCGCACGAGGAACGCACGGGCCATCGCGTGCTGCTGCTGGGGGATGCGACCGATGACGACATCCTGCGCCAGGCGGGCGTGGCCAGGGCCGCAGGCGTGTTCGCCGTCACCAACGACGACTCCAAGAACCTGGTGGTGAGCCTGTCGGCCAAGCAGTTGAATCCCGTGGTGCGCGTCGTCGCCCGCGTGCACGACCGGCGCAACGTCGAGAAGACACGCCGCGCGGGCGCGGACGAGATCGTCTCGCCGGACTTCACCGGCGGCATGCGCCTTGCCTCCGCGATGCTGCGCCCGCACGCCGTGCACGTCATGGACATGATGCTGCACACCGCGGAGCACCTGCGCGTGGAGGAGGTGACGGTGCCGCGTGGCTCGCCGGTGGGTTCGGTCGAGGCGCTCGGCCGGCGGCAGGAATGGCTCGTGGTGGCCATCCGCGACGCGCAGTCGGAATGGCAGTTCAATCCCGAGCCGCAGACGAGGATCGCCGCGGGCGATACCATCGTGGCCATCGTGAGCCCGGACGGGCGGCGGTTGCTCGAGCAGGCGCTTCGCGGGCCCGCGGCCGGGTAATGCGGGGAACGCCGATGAACGCCGATGCCCCGCCGATGAACGCCGATGATGATTGTTGAACGCAGGCTATGGACGGGAGACGGGAAATGACTCGCTGGATACGATTCGAACACGAGGGGCGCCCGCAGTTCGGCACGCTCGAGGGCGACACCATACGCGTGCACGAGGGCGACATGTTCGGCTCTCCGCGCGCCACTGGAGCGAGCGTGGCGCTCGCAGCCGTGAAGCTCCTCACGCCGTGCGTGCCGACGAAGATGGTGGCGCTGTGGAACAACTACCGCGCGCTGGCCGAGAAGCTCGGCCAGGCCGTCCCGCCGGAGCCGCTGTGGTTCCTCAAGGCCAACAGCGCGTTCCACCCCGGCGGGCAACCGATCCGCGTGCCGGCCTCCTACGCCGGCAAGGTGATCTACGAGGGCGAGCTGGGGATCGTGATCGGCCGGCGAACCGCGCGCGTCTCGGAGGCGGACGCGCCCGCGCACATCTTCGGCTACACCTGCATCAACGACGTGACCGCCGTGGAGTTGCTCAAGAAGGACGCGACCTTCGACCAGTGGTCGCGCGCGAAGAGCTTCGACACCTTCGGCGTGTTCGGCCCGGTGATCGCCACGGGACTCGACCCCGCGACTCTCGTCATTCGCACCACGCTCACTGGCCAGGAACGGCAGAACTACCCGGCCGCCGACATGTTCTTCCCGCCCGCGAAGCTGGTCTCGCTCATCTCGCAGGACCTCACCTTCGAGCCCGGCGACGTGATCTGCTGCGGCACGTCCGTGGGCGTGGGTTCGATGAAGCCCGGTTCCGACGTGGTCGTCTCGATCGAGGGGATCGGCGATCTCGCCAACCGCTTCGAGTAGTCGAAACGGGGTCAGGTTACTTTGCCCAAGAAAAAGGCAAAGTAACCTGACCCCGTTTCTCAGCGGACGCGCCCGCCCGCTTCCTTCACCCGCCGCTCGATCATCTGCCGGGCGATGCGCGGCAGCTGCCCGATGGGGATGGTGCTGTAGAGGTCCTTGCCCCAGATGAGGAGCCAGAGATCGTCGAAGCGCCACACCTCGATGAGCGATTCCCAGGGAATGGCGCTTTCGCCGAGGCTGCTTGTCTGCGCGATCATCTCCTCGGTGAGCGTCCAGGTGCTCTCCGGCGGATCGAGCGCGCGCAGTCCGGCGAGCGCGCGCTGCCAGTGGATGAAGAAGATGGCGGCGCCCAGCGCGGCGAAGATGCCCACGGCCACCATGAGCGCGATCTCCAGCCAGCGGTATGGCCCCTGCGTGGCAAGGACGATCAGGCCCGTCCCGATGACGAGCTCGATCGCATAGCGCATGCCGAGCCGCCGCTGCCAGTAGCGCCAGGCCGTGGCGAGGCAGTGCTCGCGGCTGTAGCGGACGGTGAAGACGATGGGCTCCGACATGATCGGAGCCTCAGTCGGTCACGGCGCCCTTGCTGGCGGTGCCGACGAGCTTCGCGTACTTGGCCAGCACGCCGCGCGTGTAGCGCGGTGCGGGTTGCGTCCATGCGGCACGCCGTTTGGCGATTTCCTCCTCGGCGAGATTCAGCTGGATGAGGAGCTGGTGCGCGTCGATGGTGACGGAGTCGCCTTCCTTCACGAGCGCGATCGTGCCGCCCGCGTAGGCCTCCGGGGCGACGTGCCCCACCACCATGCCCCAGGTGCCGCCGGAGATGCGCCCGTCGGTGATGAGGCCGACGGATTCGCCCAGGCCCTTGCCGATGAGCGCGGCGGTGGGCGAGAGCATTTCGCGCATGCCGGGGCCGCCCCTGGGGCCCTCGTAGCGCAGCACGACCACGTCGCCCGCCTTGATGCGGTCGGCGAGGATCGCTTCCATGAGGTCGGGCTCGGAGTCGAACACGCGCGCGGGGCCGGTGATGACGGGGTTCTTGAGCCCCGTGATCTTGGCGACACAACCTTCAGTCGCGAGGTTGCCCTTGAGGATGGCGAGGTGCCCGTGCGGGTACATCGGATTCGACCAGGGCCGGATCACGTCCTGGTCCTTGCGCGGCTCGGATGGCACGTCGGCGAGCGTCTCGGCGATGGTCCTGCCGGTGATCGTCATGCAGCCGCCGTGCAGCAGGCCGTGGTCGAGCAGCATCTTCATCACCTGCGGCACGCCGCCCGCTCGATGGAAATCCGTGGCCACGTAGCGGCCGCTCGGCTTGAGATCGCACAGCACCGGCACCTTGCGGCGCACGCGCTCGAAATCGTCGATCGTCCACTCGACCTCGGCCGCATGGGCGATGGCGAGGAAGTGCAGCACCGCATTGGTCGAGCCGCCCACCGCCATGATCACCGCGACGGCGTTCTCGATGGAATTGCGCGTGACGATATGGCGCGTCTTGATCCCGTTCTTCACCGCCTCGATCAGCACGCGCGCGCTTTCCTCCGTGCTCGTGACCTTTTCCGCGTCCTCGTTGGCCATCGTCGACGAGTACGGCAGCGACATGCCCAGCGCCTCGAACGCGGACGACATGGTGTTGGCGGTGTACATGCCGCCGCAGGCTCCCGTGCCCGGCAGCGCGCAGCGCTCGATGCACTCGAAGTCCTCGCGGCTCATCCTGCCGGCGTTGAGCGCGCCCACCGCCTCGAATACCGAGACGATCTGCAGGTCCTGGCCCTTGTGGTGGCCGGGCTTGATGGTGCCGCCGTAGACGAAGATGGCCGGCAGGTTCAGGCGGCACATCGCGATCATGGCGCCCGGCATGTTCTTGTCGCAGCCGCCGATGGCCAGCACCCCGTCCATGAACTGGCTCTGCACGGCGGTCTCGATCGAGTCGGCGATCACCTCGCGCGAGACGAGCGAGTACTTCATGCCCTCCGTGCCCATGGAGATGCCGTCGGTCACCGTGATGGTGCCGAACATCTGCGGCATGCCGCCGGCCTTGCGCAGCGCCGCGTCGGCCGCGTCCGCCAGCGGCTGCAGGCCGGCATTGCAGGGGTTCAGGGTCGAGTGCCCGTTGGCCAGTCCGATGAACGGCTTCCTGAAGTCGTCGTCCTGGTAGCCGATGGCGCGCAGCATCGAGCGGTTGGGCGAGCGCGAGTCGCCCTCGGTGATGGCGGTGGAGCGGAACTTGTTCGTCATGGCGGCACTCGTCGCGGTCAGTCGGGTTTGATGTTGGCGAGCCGGATCACCTTGGCCCAGAGTTCGGTCTGCTCGCGCACGAAGGCATCGGCCTCCTTCGGTCCGTAGCCGGCGATGTCGCCGCCGAGGGTGGCGACCCGCTCGCGGATTTCCGGCGACTGCATGGCCTTGTCGATGGCTTCGGCAAGCCGGGCGACCATCGGCGCGGGCGTGCCGGCCGGGGCGAAGATGGCGTTCCACTCGTACACCTCGTAGCTCGGCACGCCGGCTTCGGCCATCGTCGGGACATCGGGCAACGCGGTAGAGCGCTTGGCGCCCGTGACGGCGAGCGGGCGCAGCTTGCCGCCCTTGATGTGCCCCAGCCCCGAGGCGATGTTGGCGAAGAACACCGGCACCTGGCCGCCGATCACGTCGTTCATGGCCGGGCCGCCGCCCTTGTAGGGAATGTGCGTCATGTCCACCCCGGTGCGCGCCCGGAAGAGCTCGCCGGCGAGGTGCTGCGCGGAACCGTTGCCCGAGGAGGCGAAGGCCACCGTGCCGGGCTTCGCCTTCGCCAGGGCGATGAGCTCCTGGGCGCTCTTCGGCGCGAAGGACGGCGTGACGACGAGCACGTTCGGGTAGAGCGCCAGGACCGCGAGCGGCATGAACGCCTTCGCCGAGTCGTAAGGCAGCTTCGCGTACAGGCCCGGGTTCACCGCGAAGGACGAGGCGTCGAGCATCAGCGTGTGGCCATCGGGGGCGGCGCGGGCGACTTCCGCCGCGCCGATCTGGCCGCTCGCGCCGGCCTTGTTCTCCACCACCACCGGCTGGCCGAGCACCGCGGCCATCTTCGGGGCGACCAGGCGCGCCATGAGGTCCGCGCCGCCTCCCGGGGGGTAGGTGACGATCAGCCGGATGGACTTCGTCGGGAACGTTTGCGCCACGGCAACGGCGGGCAGGGCGAGGGCGAAGGCGGTGGCAATGGCGAGCAGGGGCTTTTTCATCTTCTTCGTCGGGAGGTGATAGAGAGGAATGCTGCCCGGGAGCGGTGCGGCAGACCGCTAGAATATCCCCTCGACGGCACCCGGCGAAACCCTTGCAAGGCATCGATTCCCACGCGCACGTGTTTTCGGCGACCGCCGGGGCGGCGGCCGGCTCCCGTTATCGGCCCGCGTACGCGGCGACCCTGGCCGACTGGCGCTCGCGATGGGCCAGCGCGGCGATCACGCGCGGCGTCGTGGTGCAGCCGAGCTTTTTCGGCACCGACAACGCGGAGACGCTTGCCGCGGTGGCGACCGACCCGCAGCACCTGCGTGCCGTCGCCGTCATCGATACGGGGTTCGATGCCGAGGCGCTCGCGCGGCTTGCCGCCGGTGGCGTGCGCGCGATTCGCCTCAACCTCAAGTCGGTGGCCGACTATGCGGTCTTTGCCACGCCGGACTGGCGTGCCCTCTTCGATCGCGTCGCCGCGCTCGGTTGGCACGTCGAGGTCTACGTGGAGTCCGGGCGGCTTCCGGAGATCGTCCCCGCATTCCGGGATTCCCCCATCGCCGTGGTCTTCGACCACTTCGGCAACCCGGGTGCCGCGCCGTCCACGCAGGAGGCGACTTTCGCGGCCGTCGCCGCACTGGCGCAATCGCGTCCCGTGTGGGCCAAGCTCTCCGGGCCCTATCGCCTCGGCGGAGCCGACCCCATCGCGCTCGCCGAGCGCTGGATCGCGAGCGTCGGGGAGCGGCAACTGGTGTGGGGCAGCGACTGGCCGTGGACCAACCACGAGCGCGAGAACAACTACGGAAGCCTGCGCGATTGCCTCGACCAATGGGTGGGCGCGGCGCGTGCCCGCGCCATCGTCTGGGATAATGCGGCTCGCCTCTACGGCTTTTCCTGAAACCGCTTCGTGCTCACCCACCCGCAGTTCGACCCCGTCATCTTCAGCCTCGGCCCGCTCGCCGTGCGCTGGTACGGCCTCATGTACGTGGTCGCCTTCGTGGCCTTCGTGATGCTCGGCAAGCGGCGCGCGCGCCAGGGGCTGGCCAACGGCGTCACCGAAGCCGGTGTCGACGACATGCTCCTGTACGGCGTGCTCGGCGTGATCCTCGGCGGGCGGCTGGGTTACATCCTCTTCTACAAGCCGGAGTACTACCTCGCGCACCCCGCGGAGATCCTGCAGATCTGGGCCGGGGGCATGAGCTTCCACGGCGGCTTCCTCGGGGTGCTCATCGCCATCGCGATCTTCTGTTCGAGGCGCAAGCTGCGCTGGATCACGACGATGGACTTCGTGGCCCCGCTCGTGCCGATCGGCCTTGCCGCAGGACGACTGGGCAACTTCATCAACGGCGAGCTGCCGGGACGGGCCACGGACCTGCCCTGGGGCATGTGGTTCCCGCAGGTGGATCGCGTGGCCATCGCACGGCACCCCTCGCAGCTCTACCAGTTCGCGCTGGAGGGGCTCACCCTCTTCGCGATCCTCTGGTGGTTCTCCTCGAAGCCGCGCCCCGCGGGTGCGGTTTCGGGCGCCTTCCTCATCGGTTACGGGTGCCTGCGTTTCCTCGCCGAATTCGCTCGCCAGCCGGATGATTTCCTCGGCCTGCTGGCGTTCGGCCTGTCCATGGGGCAGTGGCTGTCGCTGCCCATGGTGGTTGCCGGTGCCGTGATGATCGCCTGGGCCTACCGCAAGGCCTGACCCTACTCCCAGCGGGCCGCGAACTCCGCCTCCGTGTAGCGTGGCGTGATGTGCTGCGGGCAATTCCAGTCGAAGGCCGCGACGGCGATCACGACCGCACGCTCGACGCGGGCGCGGTAGGCCGGGTCTTCGAGCTTCGCGACGAGGGCGGGATCGTCGGCGGCGTCCACGAGCCGCGCGCGGCCGAGGATCTTCAGGCGCCGGCGGTTGGCGTAGTCCATGAGGATGAGCGAGACGCGCCCATCGCCCGCCAGGTTGCCCGCGCTGATGTACTGCATGTTTCCGCGGAAGTCGGCATACGCGATCGTGCGCTCGTCCAGCACGCGCAGGAAGCCCGGCGGGCCGCCGCGGAACTGCACGTACGGCCAACCGCTTTCGCCTACCGTGGCCTGGTAGAAGCCGTCGCGTGGGGCGATGAATACGGACTCCGCCTCGGTGAGGGATACGCCGTGCCCGTCGCCGGGCTCGTCCGGGCGCGGCGCACGCGTGCGGACACCGTGACGTTCCTGGAAGGCGCGGACGGTGGGTGTGAAGGCGAT
This sequence comes from uncultured Lysobacter sp., assembly GCA_964579785.1. Taxonomy (GTDB): domain Bacteria; phylum Pseudomonadota; class Gammaproteobacteria; order Burkholderiales; family Usitatibacteraceae; genus FEB-7. The sequence continues at coordinate 12,537 of CAZOIB010000168.1, forward strand.
GCGGCCGAAAGGGTTGGGCATGGGGCTCTCCGGGGTGGTGGCGCGGGGCCGGCACACGGCCAGCCCCGCCAACTGCATCAGGCCGCGGCCTTGGCCGGGGCCGCGAGGAGGGCGACCTTCGGGAAGTCGATCTCGACCCGCGTCGCCTTGCCGATGATGTTGGTGAAGAGGTTGATGGTGACGACCGCGATGATCTCGACGATCTCGCCGTCGGTGAGGCCGGCGGCGCGCGCGGCCGCGAACTCCGCCGTCGTCACCGCGCCCACGTTGTCGTTCAGCGCCTTCGCGAAGGTGACGATGGCGGCGGCCTTCGCGTCGGCCGAGCCGCCGCGGCGGTTGAGGATCATTTCGTCGTTGGTGAGTCCGGCATGACGCCCGATGGCGGTGTGCGCGGAGACGCAGTATTCGCACGCGTTGCCCTCGGCGACGGCAAGCGCGATGCGCTCCTGCGTCGCCTTGTCCAGCGCGAAGCCGGCGGCGGCGCCATGGAGACCGAGAAAGCCCTCGAGTGCCTTGGGTGAATGGGCGAGCACGCGGATGAAGTTCGGCGTCACGCCGAGCTGGGCCTGGACGGCGTCCAGCAGGGCCCTGGCCGGGGCGGGGGCGGTCCTGGGGTCGAGAGCCGGGATGCGGGACATGGCGTTTCCTTTCGGGTCGTGGTTGTCGGTAGTGACGGCGCCCATGATGATTGCTTCTTGATCCGGGATAAATGCGTTGAATCGACCAGGATAGCTTCACAAAATGGAGTAATCTGCGTGCCATGGACAAGCTGCGGGCCATCGACACCTTCGTGCGCATCGTCGACGGGGGCAGCCTCACGGCCGCGGCCGGTGCGCTGAACACGTCGCTGCCTTCCGTCGTTCGGCAGCTGGCGGCTCTCGAGGCGGCGCTCGACGTGCGCCTGCTCAATCGCACCACGCGGCGCCTCGCGCTGACGGACGAAGGGCGGGAGTACTACGAGCGCGCGAAGCGCCTCCTCGCGGACGTGGAAGACGCGGAGGCGGCGTTGTCGGCCCGTCGCATCCAGCCGCGCGGCCGCCTTCGCGTGACGGCCTCGGTGCTGTTCGGGCGCCTGCACGTCGCGCCCGCGGTGAACGCGTTCGTCGCGAAATACCCGGCGGTGCGCGTCGAGCTGGTGCTGCTCGACCGTCCCGTGGACCTCATCGAGGAGGGGCTGGACGTCGGTGTCCGTATCGGCGCGCTACCCGACTCTTCGCTGGTGGCCGTGGCCGTGGGCGCGACGCGGCGTGTGGTGTGCGCGAGCCCCGCGTACCTCAAGCGCCACGGCCGCCCGGAATCGCCGCAGGAACTGGCCGGCCACCGGTGCATCGGGTTCACCGGCCTTGCACCCGACCATGAGTGGGTGTTCCGCGACGGCGAACGCACGCGCCGGGTGAGGGTGGATCCCCTCGTCGCCTCGAACCAGATCGACGTGGCGCTCGGGGCCTGCCTCGAGGGGCTGGGCCTCGGGCAGTTCCTCTGCTACCAGGTGCAGGCGGCCATGAACGCACGCAGCCTCGTGCGCTTGCTCGCCGGGTACGAGCCGCCCGCGGCGCCCGTGCAGGTCATCTACCCCGGCGCGCGGCGGATGTCGGCTAACGTGCGGGCGCTCGTGGACTGGCTTGGGCCGCGGCTTCGAAAAGCGCTCGCCGCCGGAATGCCGCCGGCAGCGCGTTGATGGCCTGGCCCGGCGCAGGGCTTGACGGCCGCGCTTGACAGTTTGTGCGCTGCACCATAATTTGGTGATTGCCCGTTCATTGGGGGAATGATGCGTTTCTGTATCGTCGGCGCCGGCGCCATCGGGGGTTTCGTGGGCGCGAAGCTGGCCCTTGCCGGAGAGGAAGTCACCTACATCGCGCGCGGGAAGAACCTCGAGGCGATCAACGCGCACGGGATGCACGTCTTCTACCGCGACGGCCGCGAGGAGACCGCGACCAGCGTCAAGGCTACGGACGACTACGCCAAGGCGGGCACCTTCGACGTCGTGATCATCGCCCTCAAGGCGCACCAGGTCGCCGCCGTGGCGGAGAAACTCGGTCCGCTCTACCACGAGAACACGGCGGTGATCCCGATGCAGAACGGGATCCCGTTCTGGTACTTCCACGACCACGGCGGCGAGCTCGCCGGGCGCACGGTCGAGACGGTAGACCCGGGCGGGGTGGTGAAGAACGCCATTCCCAAGGAGCGCCTCATCGGCTGCGTGGTCTATCCCGCAACGGAACTGACGGCGCCGGGCAAGGTGGTGCATATCGAGGGCGACCGTTTCCCCATCGGCGAGCTGAACGGCGTCGTCACGGAACGGGCGACGCGGATATCGGAAGCGTTCACGAAAGCGGGCCTCAAGTGCCCGCTGCTGGACAACGTGCGCGCCGAGATGTGGTTGAAGCTCTGGGGCAACCTCACCTTCAACCCGATCTCCGCCCTCACCCATGCGACCCTGCAGGACATCTGCGAAGACCCGTACGGCAAGGAACTCGCTTCGCAGATGATGAAGGAGGCGCAGGCCGTCGCCGAGCACCTCGGCATCACCTTCCGCGTGCCGCTGGAGAAGCGCATCGAGGGCGCGCGCAAGGTGGGCAAGCACAAGACCTCGATGCTGCAGGACGTGGAGGCGGGCCGCCCCATCGAGATCGATGCCCTCGTGGGATCCGTGGTCGAGCTGGGCGACCTGACCGGGATCCCGGTGCCGACCATCCGCGCCATCTTCCAGGCCGCCAAGCTCCTGGACGTGACCTACACCTCGCAGGCGCTCAGCATCCGCGGCGTCCAGACGGACGGAAGCTGATCCCGATCAAGCAGTCCCGGGGGCAAACCGGTATCATTCGGCCCCGTCATCCCATTACCCCCCATCAAGGAAAGTCATGAAAAAGCTCGCAATTCTGGCAGCCGCGCTGCTCGCAACCACCGCCATCGCCCAGGACAAGAAGGCGCCTGCTGCCTCGGCCCCCGCCCCTGCGGCCAAGGCGGCGCCTGCCGCAGCCCCTGCCGACAAGGACGTGCGCACGGTCGGCGAAGTCGTCAAGATCACCGCCACGGTCGAGGCCATCGACCAGAAGACGCGCGAAGTGACCCTCAAGGGCCCCAAGGGCAACAAGGTCTCCTTCGTCGCCAGCGCGGACGTGAAGAACCTCGCCCAGGTCAACAAGGGTGACGAGGTCGTGGTCGAGTACGCCCAGGCCCTCGCGATGGAACTCAAGAAGTCCAAGAAGACCGCCGTGTCGCGCACGGTGACCGAAGGCGCGAAGGCCGCCGCCGCGGGCCAGAAGCCCGGCGCCGTGGCTGCCAGGCAGGTCAACTTCGTTGCCAAGGTCGACGCGATCGACACCAAGACCAACGTCGTCACGCTGTCCGGTGTCGAGCACACGGTCGACCTCAAGGTGAAGGACCCCGCCGTGCTGAAGAACTTCAAGGCCGGCGACTTCGTCGAGGGCGCCTACATCGAGGCCCTGGCCGTCAGCGTGCAGAAGCCCGCCGCCAAGGCACCGGCAGCGCCCGCAGCGCCTGCCAAGAAGTAACAGTCACCGCCCGTTTTGACCGTGCCGCGCCTCGCTTCGAGGCGCGGTTTCGGCTATAATTTCGCCCTTCGCGTGGGGGGGTAGCTCAGCTGGGAGAGCGCCGCGTTCGCAATGCGGAGGTCGAGGGTTCGATCCCCTTCCTCTCCACCACTTTTCGAAGGCCAGACATCGCTCTGGCCTTTTTTTCGTCCAGATTTTCTCCATTCGTCGCCGGCCTGGCGCTGCGTACGGATAGCAGCCCCATTGGTTACTGGCGCCCGGATGGCAAAAGCCTGTTATTGTAGATACAATAACTGATGCGAATCAGTTACGACCCCGCAAAGCGACTGCGCACATTGAGGGAACGTGGACTGGATTTCGAGGATGCTGCCTTCGTGTTCAAAGGCATTACCGTCGAGATCGAGGATCTTCGCAAGGAATATGGTGAGCGGAGAATCATCTGCTACGGAAACCTGGAGGGCCGGCTGGTGGTGATCGGCTACACCCCGCGTGGCACGGTACGCCACATCTTCAGCATGAGAAAGGCCAATGACCGTGAGAAAGACCGCCTCGCGCCGTACTTCGGGATCTGACCTTGCGCGCGTGGACGCGCATCGGATCAAGCCCACGGAGTACAACGAACTTCCCGAACTTACCGACGACATGCTCGCCAGGGCCGTCGTCAAGAAGGGTGGCCGCCCTCGCTCGGCCAATCCGCGGCAGCTCATCTCCCTGCGTCTTCCTGCGGACGTGATCGCGCGCTGGAGGGCCACTGGCCCGGGGTGGCAAACACGCATGGCCGAGCGGCTTGCGAGGGCGCCTGTCGTCAAGTCATAGAATTGCAAACCGGCGTCATCACGCAGGCGCCGGTCAGGCCGCGTAGAAGATGATCGCCAGCCCTTGGGCGGCGGCCTGCCGATAGAAGTCCTGTAGCTTGACGAACTCCCCGACTAGGCCTTCCGGGTCGTCCTTCCACGCCTCGAAGTGGTAGAGCTCCGGGTCGTCGAGCTCGTCGAGGAGCCTGCCGACGTATCCCGGCGTGTAGGCCGCGAGCAACTGGGCATGAATCTTCACCTGCTCCGCAGAGAGAAGCTCGCCGCCGTTCGACAGGCACTCGCCAAGATTGCGGGCGCCCTTGAACCCGGCGCCGCGCAGCAGCTTCATCAAGATGTCCCAGGAGTCCTGGAGGTCCGTGGCGAGGACGTCATCGCCCTCGCGCTCGACGATCTCGTCGACCATCGAGGCGTCCTTCAGCATCACCTCGGCTTCGGCAGGCGTGACGGCCCGCAGGAACAGCGCCATGCTCATCTGAGTGTCCTTCCGGTTGCGCGAATTGGCTGCGCGAAGTCTAGCAAGACGCCTGGGCGCCGCCCCTTCAGGCCAGTACCGTCAATCCCCGATCACGATTCGTAGTGCGTCAACCGGCAGTGCCACGACGGTTCCTCGCAATTGCCGCCCGAAAAGCCTTCCGAAGTGCGCGCGATCGCCGGTGACGAGCAAATGGCAGCGGGCATCGATTGCGGCGGCCAGGATGGGCGCGTCCTTTGGCGGCAGTCCCTGCGCGGCAGCCCAGGCCAGCGTGTCGGCCGCCTTGAGAACCGAGCGCGGGATGGTGAGCTGGCCCTTCTTGCCGATCTTCGCGAGTTCCATGGGATCTGTCCTCCAAGGGAAGGCATTGTGCCGGAAGTCCGGCATCCCGGAAGAGTTCGATCTGATGACCTTCCCCGCAGCTCGAGGGCAATGTTGTACGTGACCTGGGCATCGCCATTCGTGTCAACCAGCCTCCCCAGCAGCGCATTGATGGGAGGAGCAGACCTATATAACATGTGGGACGGTTATATCGGAGCCTGCATTGAACTTCAACGTCTATCTGGATGCCGCCACGGTGGAACGCCTGAATGCCCTTGCCCGTCGTCGCGGAACCACGCGCAATGCCCTCATCCGCGAGGCGGTGTCCCATTTGCTGGAGGCCGGGGTCGGATCAGTCTGGCCGGAGGCAATCCGCGAATTCCGCGGCGAGCCCGGCGCTCCCGCCTTCGAACTGGCGCGCCGAAAGGTTCGCGCACCGAAGAAGGACCCCCTGCGTTGAAGTGGCTGCTGGATACGTGCGTCCTCAGCGACTTCGCCCGCGGCGAGCCGGGAACACTCGCGCGCCTCAAGGCTGCCACTCCGTCGGACCTGGCGGTGTCGGCCATCACGGTCATGGAAATCGAGTACGGCCTGGCTCGCGTTCCGTCCCGGGTGGCCAGGATAGGCCCGGTCATGCGCGCGCTCCTGGGGGCGATCACGACCGTGACCTTCTCGGGCGAGGATGCGCGCGCGGCCGCCTCCCTACGCGCCGCGCTCGAGAGCAAAGGCCGGCCGATCGGCGCCTACGACATCCTCATCGCGGGCACGGCGCTTTCGCGGGGCTACGGGCTGGTCACCTCCAACGTTAGAGAGTTCCACCGCGTCTCGGGCCTGCGCGTCGAGAACTGGCGCGCAAGTGCGTGAGTACCATGATGCGGACCGATGCGAAGGTGACGTACCGGATCGCCCCGGCGCGATCGGTGTTCAGAACTTGTAGTTCACTCCCGCATAGTACGAGCGCCCCATGCCCGGAACGGCGATGCCCCACGGCACGCCGTTCATGCTCATGGTCGTGCCCTGCCCCAGGTAGGCGCCCCCCGTCGGCAGGCGGTAGGACCGGTCCAGGACGTTCTCGATGCCGAGGTCGACGCGGACCTGCTTCCACGCGTAGCTTCCGCGCAGGTTCAGCAGGCCGTATCCCGCGGTCTTGATCTCGTTGCGCACGTCCGAGACCGCGTCCTTGCCCTGGACCAGCACCGTCTCGACGGCCCCCGACCAGCCTCCCAGGGCGTGCGTCACCGCCAACCGCGCGTTGAGCGGCATGATGTTGTAGAGCTCGTCGCCCGTCGTGCGGTTCTTGCCGTCCACATAGGCGAGGACGCCCTTGAGACCGAACTCGCCGAGGTCGGACCTGGCCAGCGCCGCCTGTCCCGAGAGGTCGAAGCCCTGCAGCCGGGCCGACTGGTTCATGTACTTGAGCACCACGAACTGGTTGGTCGCCGCCACGGTCGCCGGGGCATTGGTCGCCGCATTCCACTGGATGGCGTCGATGTAGTCGTCCACGCGCGTGTAGTAGGGCGTGAACTTCACTTCCCACGCGCGATCGGGCGCGTGCCAGTCGAAGGTCGCCGAGGACGTGTTGGCCGCCTCCGGCTTGAGGTCGAGGTTGCCGATGTAGCCGTTGCCGTCGCCGACGGTGTTGTTCATGACCGCCGCCATCGACCACGTCGACCAGGTGTAGCGCTGGTACACGTTGGGCGAGCGCACCTTGCGCGCCAGCCCGAACTCGACCTCGAGTTGCGCGTCGTGCGTGTAGCGCGCGAGGGCGGTGGCGTCCCAGTTGTCGTCGGTGCGGGCGCGGTCCCGCGCGTTGAAGGCGTCGGCATCGCGCTTCTGCCAGTTCGACATCGTGCCCATGCCGTTGGTCGTCGGGTCGTAGCCGCGCACTTCCCCGGCGTTCATGGAAACCCGTTCGTAACGCACGCCCAGGAGAGTGAGCCAGCGCGGGTCGTGGCGGCGTTCCCACTCCCCGTAGACCGCGTTGCGATCGCGCTGCCCGTCGTTCACGTTCACGAACGTGCCCGGCGACATCATGCCGCCGGAAGCGGTCCACCAGTCGTCGAGGTTGTAGCGTTGCAGATCGACGCCGGCGCGCAGCAGGGACTCCGAAGCCAGGTTGACGATCGCCTTCGCGCTTGCGCCGCTGGTCTCGCCCTCGCTGACCATCGGCATCCCCGAAGCGCAGGTCATGCCCACGGGGGAACAGGGCGAGCCGGCTTCCGGCGCCGCGGGCGGTTGCGAAAGGGCGCCGTACCAGTAGCGCTTGTCGGCGCCGAAATCCATGAAGTGGTCGACCTTCTCGCGCCAGGCGCGCACCTCGAGCGACCCCCAGTCCGCCTCGCCGAGGTAGCGCAGGCTCGCGCGGTTCTGCGTGTTGTCCAGCATGTCCATGCGCTGGTTGGGATAGAGCTGGTAGGGCATGTCCTGGTAGCCGAATTTCGCCTCGAACAGGTGGCTGCCGCTGCGGAATGCCAGACCGAGCAGATGGTTGCGCGAGCGGTAGGCCGAGGAGCCGACTTCGTCGAGCGGGAGCGTGTGGCCGGCGCGGCCGGTCGACTGGGTCGTCTTGAAGTCGCCGCCGGTGGTGTAGTTGTCGGCTTCCGCCATCGCGCCGGCGTAGCTGATGTGCGCCGACTCGCCCGCCAGGCTCAATGCGACGCTGCCGCCGGCTGCGCCGTTGTTGCCACGGTAGTAGGCGCCGATCTCGCCCTTGGCGACGCGATCCTGGCCGGGCGCGGCGAACTGCGGCGGCGCCGCTTCGACGACGATGGTGCCGCCGATGGAATCGCCACCGACGCTCACCGGCGCGATGCCCGCCCAGACGCCGACGGAACGGATCTGCGCCGGGTCGAGGTACGAAAGCGGGGGATTCATGTGGTTCGGGCAGGAGGAGACGAGGTCCATGCCGTCGACGCGGATGCGGACGCGATCGTCCGCCAGTCCGTGGATCGCGGGCAGGCTCGACAATCCGCCGGCGAAATAGAAGCTGATGCCGGGGAGGTCTTCCAGCAGGCGCGCGGCGTCGCTCTGGTAGGCGCGTCGCGCGGCGATCTCCGCGGCGGAAAGCGAACCGGAGCCGGGCGGGGCCGGCAGTTCGCGGGGCGCGGTCACGACGACCGGCGGCAGGGGCTGGGTTTGTGCCAATGCGTGCGGCGCAGTGGAACAGGCGACCGCGACGGCGGCCGCCAGAGAGCGGAGTCTGGGCAACATGGATCTGATCCTTCTGACGGGCAAGAACGGGACGGAGCCGCCGGGGTGCTCATGCACCCGGCGCGGGTTCACTGCGAAACGTCAGGAGGCGAGGGGAGGAGCGCGCGGTTGCGCCGCAAGGAATGCGAAGAGCGGGCGCGGCGCATGCAGGAAGAGCGGGGGGACCGGCTCGGAGACGGCCGGCAGGGCAAGGACCGAGACGGTCGGCGGCAGGATCGCAGCCGGTGCCGCCTGCACGGAGCAGAACGGGCAGTGCTCGAAATCGGAGGCCTTCGGCGCCTTGGGAAAGCCCGGGCCATTGGCCGGCACCTCGATCGCCATCGGGCCCATCGCGGAGCACACCTCGACCCACTTGGTCGCGTCCCTGCCCGGCGCGAAGGCGTGCGACAGCGCGGGCAGGAGCGCGGCCGCGAGCACCGCGAGTAGCGCGGTCCAGGCGGCGAAGCTGCGGCGGGTGACATTCCGTCTCATGTGCGGCGATCCTACCAGCCGCTGCTCAGCGAGGAAGGGAGCGGCGTCGCTTTCCTGAACTGGATCAACTTTTGCGCGCTATCGGCGCGGCGCGCGCACAACCTGAGCAACATGCCGGGGCGATTCGCGAGAAGGCGTCCTACGCGCGATCGTCGCCGAAGAGGTAGGACTCCATCGAGATGACCCCATACGTCATTCCACCCTCGAACACGCGGGATGGCGCGCTGCGGTCGGCAGCCCCGGCGGCCACCAGCAAGGGCAGGAAGTGTTCCGGCGTCGGGTGCGCACGCGAGGCGTGGGGGGCTCG
>CAZOIB010000169.1:0-4871 GCA_964579785.1 uncultured Lysobacter sp.
GATTTCGTGGACAACCCGCACCGCAGGGTCGACGACCGGCCCTATGGCGGCGGGCCGGGCATGGTGATGCTGCCGGGACCGCTGGAAGATGCGATCGATGCCGCGGTGGCCAGGCAGAAGGCCGCCGGGGTCGAGCGGCCGCAGGTGGTGCTGCTCTCGCCGCAGGGCGAGCGTTTCACGGATGCGATGGCCAGGCAGTTCGCGCAGTCGCCGGGCCTCGTGCTCGTCGCCGGGCGCTACGAAGGGGTGGACGAACGCCTCATCCGGCGCAAGGTGGATCGGGAGATCTCGATCGGCGACTACGTGACTTCCGGCGGGGAGCTGCCGGCGATGGTGCTGATGGATGCCATCGTGCGGCTCCTGCCGGGGAGCCTGAACGATGCGGGAAGTGCCGCGCAGGATTCGTTCTGCGACGGCTTGCTGGACTGGCCGCATTACACGCGGCCGGAAGAGTGGAAGGGTGAACGGGTGCCCGAGGTGCTGTTGTCGGGCAACCATGCCGCGATCGCGCGGTGGCGCCGCAAGCAGGCGCTGGCGCGCACGTGGGCGAGGCGTCCGGATCTCCTCGCGGAGACGGCGCTCGCGAAAGAGGACCGTGAGCTGCTCGCGGAATACCACCGCGAGCAGCAGGCGATGGAACAGCAGTAGAAGCGACGGGTAGGCAAAAAACAAACCCCGTGCACCAGCCAAGCGGGCTGCTCTGCGCGGAAGGCCGGAAGGCCGGACATGGAAAGGAAATGACATGGATCTGATCCGCAAGCTCGAGCAGGAAGAGATCGCGCGCCTGGCGCGCAAGATCCCCGACTTCGCCCCCGGCGATACGGTGATCGTGAAGGTGCAGGTGGTCGAAGGCGACAAGAAGCGCGAACAGGCCTACGAAGGCGTCGTCATCGCCAGGCGCAACAAGGGACTGAACTCCTCGTTCATCGTGCGCAAGATCTCCAGCGGCGAAGGCGTGGAGCGCACGTTCCAGACCTATTCGCCCGCCGTGGCCTCCATCGAGATCAAGCGTCGTGGCGCCGTGCGCCGCGCGAAGCTCTACTATCTGCGCGACCGCTCCGGGAAGTCCGCGCGCATCCGCGAGAAGCTCATCAGCGCGGCCGACCGCGAGGTGCTGCCGCCGGTCGAGGAAGCGCCGAAGGAGTGAGTCTTTTCGAACCCGGTTCGCGAACCGGGTTCGTAATCGGGAAGGGCCGCCTCGCGCGGCCCTTGTCGTTTATCCGATCGCCATCCAGGCGGGAATCGTCGCCATGGCGAGCAGCGTCCCCACCGTGATCTGCGTGGCGACCGACGGGCCGTCACCGCCCATGCGCACGGCGAGGATGTAGGCGCTCGATGCGGTCGGCAGCGCGGCCCAGAGAATGAGCACGCCCGCCTCGACGCCGGAAATGCCGAGGAGCCTCACGCAGCCCAGTGCCGCCAGCGGCAGGACGGCGAGCTTCACGGCGAGCCACCACGCGTGCGCGCGCGGGCTGGCGAGTCCCCGCTCGATGCGCAGCGCCGCCCCCACGGCGAGCAGCCCCGCCGGCAGCGCCGACGATCCCAGCAGGTTGAGCGTCTGGTCGAGGAAGCCGGGCAACGGCGCGCCGGCCAGGTTCCACGCGAACCCCGAGAGCGTGGACATCACCAGCGGGTTGCGGGCGAGCTCCAGCCAGAAGTTGGTGCGCGAGTGCGCGGCGAGCATTCCGACGGCCCCGAAGTTCGCCAGCGGTATGAGCGCGCCGAAAAGCAGCGCCGCGATCGCCACCCCCGGCGAACCGAAGACGCTGCCCGCCACCGCGAGACCGATGTAGGTGTTGAAGCGAAACGCGCACTGGAAGCACGATGCCGCCACCCGCGGTTCGACGCGGAAGAGCGGACGCGCGAGCCAGCCCAGCGCCATGCCCAGCAGCATGATGGCCGCCCCGCTCGCGACCACCTTGCCGACGCCTCCGAGGTCCAGCGTGGAGACGGCGAGCGAGCGGAAGAGCAGGGCCGGGAAGAGGACGAAGTAGACGAGCTTTTCCAGCCCCTCCCAGAAGCCGCGCCCGTAGTCGAAGGCGCGCGCGAGGGCGAGTCCCACCAGGATCAGGACGAAGTTGGGGAGGATGAGGAGCGCGGTCTGCATCGCCTCAGAGCGGCACGCCCTTGCCGAAGGTGTTGTGGTAGGCGTGCGCGGCGGTGTTCACGCGCGAGACGCGCAGCTCCACCGGGCGGTCGCGGAAGGTGAGGGCGATGCGGCGGATCTCGAGCAGCGGGCTGCCGGAAGCCACGCCGAGCAGGGCGGCCGTCGCCCCGGAGGCCAGCGCGGCGCGCAGCCGCTCGTCGGTGCGCAGCACGTTGATGCCGTAGCGGCTCTGGTAGAGGTGGTAGATGGTGTTGTCGCGCGCGGCGAAGATGCGCTCCGTGAGCCCGGGGAAAAGCGCCGCGGGCAGCGTGATGTCGTCGACGATAACCGGGCCGCCGCCGAGCGACAGGACATTGCGGATGCGGATCACGCGCTCGTCGCGCGGTACGGCGAGCGCATCGGCCTCCGCGGCGTCGGCACGGCCGCGTTCGAACGACGCCGTGCGCACGTCCGGATATGCCTTCGCGCCATCCGCGCCGACGATGTGGAAGAAGTGGAACAGGAGCCGGCGCCCGTCGTGGGAAGTGACGAACGTGCCCTTGCCCTGGCGGCGCACCAGCGCTCCCTGCGCGACCAGGCTGTCGACGGCCTTGCGGATGGTGCCGATGGACACGCCGAAGTGCGCGGCAAGGTCAGCTTCCGGCGGAATCGCCTCGCCCGCCTTCCAGCGGCCGGTCGCGATCCCCTCGGTCAGGTGGGAGCGCACTTCCTCGTACAGGGGGCGGTCTGACGGGAGGGTAGTGCTGGCACGGGGAACCACGGCGGGCATGGCGGCAGCATAACATGCAACTCATCTAGTTGACTGGCCGCGGACGGCGCCGCTAGCATTTCCCCTCCCCGGGCCGCCTGTCCCGGGACGAACCGGACGAGAGGAGCGACAGCGATGATCCATTTCGTGGTGCACGACGAGGGCGATTCCGTCGGCGTGGTGGTGGTCGAGGGCGTGAAGGCCGGCCAGACGCTCACCGGCTGGATCATGGACCAGGACAGGGAGATCACCTTCAAGGCCGCCAACGACATCCCCATCGGACACAAGCTCGCCATCAAGCCGCTGGCGAAGGACGCGACGGTGATCAAGTACGGGACCGACATCGGCCGCGTCGTCGCCCCCATCGGCGTGGGCGAGCACGCCCACGTCCACAACATCAAGACCAAGCGCTGGTAAGGCGTGGTCGCGAAGCGCCGTCAAGGGAAAACAAAGGAACTCACATGGACCTGAGCAAAGCCACATTCCGGGGATACAAGCGCGAAAACGGCCGCATCGGCGTGAGGAACCACGTCGTCATCCTGCCCGTCGACGACCTGTCGAATGCCGCCGCGCAGGCGGTGGAAAACAACATCAAGGGCACGATGGCCCTTCCACATCCCTACGGGCGCCTGCAGTTCGGCGCCGACCTCGATCTGCACTTCCGCACCCTCATCGGCACGGGGTCCAACCCCAACGTGGCCGCGGTGGTGGTCATCTGCATCGAGGAGGGATGGGGGAAGAAGGTGGCCGACGGAATCGCCGCCACCGGCAAGCCCGTCGCCTATTTCGGCATCGAGCAGCACGGCGACCACGACACCATCATGCGCGCCTCGAAGAAGGCGAAGGAGTTCGTGCAGTGGGCGAGCGAGCTCACGCGCGAGGAGCGCCCCCTCAGTGACCTGTGGGTGTCGACCAAGTGCGGCGAGTCGGACACGACCTCCGGCTGCGGGGCCAACCCCACGGTGGGCAATGCCTTCGACAAGCTCTACCCGCACGGCACCACGCTCTGCTTCGGCGAGACGACCGAGCTCACCGGCGGCGAGCACCTCGTGGCGGCACGCTGCCGCACCGACGAGGTGCGCAAGAAGTTCCAGTTCATGTTCGACCGCTACCAGGCCGTGATCGAGCGCCACAAGACGAGCGATCTCTCCGACTCGCAGCCGACCAAGGGCAACATCGAGGGCGGCCTCACGACCATCGAGGAGAAGGCGCTGGGCAACATCCAGAAGATCGGCCGCCAGTGCCTCGTCGATGGCGTCATCGACAAGGCGGAGACGCCGACCGGCCCGGGGCTGTGGTTCATGGACTCGTCGTCGGCCGCCGCGGAGATGCTCACGCTCCTCGGGGCCGCGGGCTTCGCGGTGCACTTCTTCCCCACGGGCCAGGGCAACGTGATCGGCAACCCGATCCTGCCGGTGATCAAGCTCTGCGCCAATCCGCGCACCGTGCGCACGATGAGCGAGCACATCGACGTGGACGTCTCGGGGTTGCTGCGCAGGGAGATGAGCCCCGACCAGGCGGGCGACGCGCTCCTCGAGTGCATGTTCCGCACCGCCAACGGCCGCCTCACCGCGGCCGAGGCGCTGGGTCACCGCGAGTTCGTCCTCACGCGCCTCTACGAGAGCGCCTGACGAAGAGGGCGCCACCCTGCAGAGGGTAGCGTCCCCGCGTCCGTTTCCGTACCAGGTACATGTACCTGGTACGAAATTCGCGGAGAATGGCGGCAGCGCCCGGCGACAGGGCGTCCTGGAGAAGGCATGACGCGACCCGCAGCGCCCGACGACGATCTCCTGCCCGACGACGGGCTGAGCGAGGACCTGCGGCACAAGGTCGAGGAGCTGATCGAGGAGGAGGAGGGGAGCTTCAACCGCTACAAGGGTTGGCTCGCCGTGTTCCTCACGGCCGTCTGCGTCGCGACGAGCGCCTTCCACCTGTACGCCGCCTACGGCATCGTCCGCACGGACCTGCTGCGGGGCGTGCACGTGGGCCTCATCCTTTTCCTCACCTTCCTGATGA
>CAZOIB010000170.1:0-39269 GCA_964579785.1 uncultured Lysobacter sp.
CCCGAACGGGGCCACGAGCCGGCCCTCGCGGATGCTCAGGTCCACCACCGACAGGCGCCCGAGCGCCACGCCCTGGCCGTGCAGGGCGGCGTTGATCACCTGGTCGTACTGGTCGTAGATGAGCGAGCCCGCGGGCACCAGGTCGGTGATGCCGTTGGCCTCCAGCCACGCGGCCCAGCTCAGCCACGGCCAGCGGCCCTGCGGGTCGTGCAACGCGAGCATCACGTGGCGCGCGAGATCCTCCGGCTTCGCGAGCGGCGCGCCGGCTGCCTTGAGATAGGCGGGGCTCGCCACGGGGCACAGCCGCTCCCCCACGAGACGGATCGTGCCGGGCGGCTCGCGGCCCGAGGCGATGTCGCGAATCGCCACGTCGATGCCCTCGCGTGCCATGTCCAGCACCTCGGACGTGGCGGCGATACGCACGTCGATCCCCGGATGCGCCTGGCGAAAACGCCCGAGCCGCGGCACGAGCCACAGCGAGGCGAACGACACCGTCGTGGTGACCGTGAGGACGTGCCCGCGCCTGGCCTCCTGCAGGCGTTGCGTGGCGGCGCGCAGTTCCGTGAGCGCGGCGGAGGCGGCGCGAAAGTAGGCCTGCCCCGCCTCGGTCAGCGCGAGCGCCTTGTGGCGGCGCGCGAAGAGCTGCACGCCCAGGAAGGCTTCGAGCGCCTGCACCTGCCGGCTCACCGCCGACTGGGTGACGAAAAGCTCCGCCGCGGCCTGCGTGAACGACAGCCGCCGCGCGGCCGCCTCGAAGCCGCGCACGAGGTCCAGCGGCGGCAAGGGACGATTCGGGTTATGCATGCTCGCAGCTCATGCAAGGCATGCGCGGTTTTCGTTTGTCTCTCATGGCTGGCCTCGGGATACTGGCGGCACCCGGGAGGCATTGTGCATTCCTGGGATGCATCCAGCAAGGAGTCCGCCATGCACCTGCAACTCGAAGCTCCCGTCCTCGCCCTCGAAGCCGGGCAACTCGTCTCGCTCGACGACGCCTGCGGAACGAGCATTCACTCGCGGCTGGGCACGGTGTGGATCACGGAGGAAGGCGAACCGCGCGACTTCGTCGTCGGCCCCGGCGAGGCCTTCCTCGTCACCCGCGCCGGCCGCACGCTGGTCCAGGCCATGGCACCGGCCCACGTGGCGCTGCGCCGCGAGGACTAAGCGTGCGCGCAGCGCTCCAGCAGCATCGCATCGCCGTAGGAGAAGAAGCGGTAACGCTGCGCAACAGCGTGGGCGTAAGCGCGGCGGATGAGGTCCGTACCGGAAAAAGCGGAGACGAGCATGAGCAGCGTCGATTTCGGCAGGTGGAAGTTGGTGACGAGCCGGTCGACGACCCGGAAGCGGAACCCCGGCACGATGAAGAGCCGCGTCTCCGCCGACTGCGCGCCTAGCGGTCCCGCCGCCGCGGCCGACTCGAGCGCGCGCAGCGTCGTCGTGCCCACCGCCACCACCCGCCCGCCCCTCGCCCTGGTCGCCGCGATCGCGTTCACCGTCGCCTCGGGGATGCTGTACCACTCCGCGTGCATCACATGCGTGGAGATGTCGTCGCCGCGCACCGGCTGGAAGGTCCCCGCGCCCACGTGCAGCGTGACGCGCGCCGAGGCGATGCCCTTTTCCTCCAGCGCCGCGAGCAGCGCCGCATCGAAGTGCAGCCCCGCGGTCGGCGCCGCCACCGCGCCCGGCACTTTCGCGTACACCGTCTGGTAGCGCGATTCGTCGTCGGACTGCGGCGCGTGCGTGATGTAGGGCGGAAGCGGCACCTCGCCGTGCATCGCCAGGATGTCGAGCACGCCCTGCGCCGCCGCGAAGCGGAGCTCGAAGAGATCGTCGCGACGCCCGGTCACCTCCGCCGTCACGCCGGGAGCGAACACCAGCTTCCGGCCCGGCTTCGGCGTCTTGCTCGCACGCACGTGCGCGAGCGCCGTATCGGCGCCCAGCACGCGCTCCACCAGCACCTCGACTTCGCCGCCGGTGTCCTTGCGGCCGCGCAGGCGTGCCTTGATCACGCGCGTGTCGTTGCAGACGAGGAGGTCGCGCGCATCCAGCAGTGCGGGAAGATCGCGGAAGGCGAGGTCGCGCAGCTTGCCCGAGGGCTCCACGCGCAGGAGACGGCTGGCGGCGCGCTCCGAGGCGGGATGCTGCGCGACCAGTTCCGGCGGAAGGACGTAATCGAAATCGGCGAGCTTCACCGGTCGATTATAATTCGCCCCTCGCCCCGACCCTCTCCCGAGGGAGAGGGCGCAATGCCGGGATGGCGGAATCGGTAGACGCAGCGGACTCAAAATCCGCCGGTGGCAACACTGTGGGGGTTCGAGTCCCCCTCCCGGCACCACGCGATCCGCGTCAATTCGCGGAGTTCGCCGCCAGCGGCGCCGGAACCGTCACCCGGAAGCAGCTGCCGCGCCCCGGCTCGCTCTCGACCGCGACGCTGCCGCCGTGCAACTCCACCGATCGCTTCACGATGGCAAGGCCCAGCCCGCTGCCGGGAATGTTGCCGGCATTGCTCGCGCGGTAGAAGGTCTCGAAGAGCCGCGGAAGGTCCTCGGCGGGCAGGCCGATGCCTTCGTCGCGCACCGCGAAGGCCAGCTCCTCCAGCGTGCACGAGACCTCCAGCCGCACGGTGCCGCCTTCCGGCGAGTACTTGACCGCGTTCGAGAGCAGGTTGCCCAGCGCGTGGCGCAGCAGCCTCTCGTCGGCCATGCGCACGGGCGAATCGTTGCGGCACTGGAGCACGAGCTCCGGACGCGGACCGCGCCGGGAAGAGGCAGCCGCGGCCCGCATCTCCTCGAGGAGGGACTCGCAGAACGCGCGCACGTCGAGCGCCGCCGGCCGGAAGACGAGCATGCCCGCCTCGGCCCGGCCGATGACGAGGATGTCGTCGAGCATCTTCGTCATGCGCTGCACGCCCTCCTCGATGCCGCCGGCCAGTTCCTCCTTCTCCGCGGCGGGCAGCCGCTCGCCGTAGATTCGCATCAGCTGCGCCGAGGAAAGGATGGCGGCAAGAGGCGTGCGGAACTCGTGCGACGTCATCGAGACGAAGCGCGACTTGAGCTCGTTCAGCTCGCGCTGCTGGTCCAGCGCGCGGCGGATGTTCTCTTCCGCGCGGCGCCGCTCCGACACGTCGAGGCACGTCCAGATCACTCCCATCGCGGCGTCCGCCGGGTCGATCCGGTTTCCCAGGAGTTGCGCCCAGTACAGGCTGCCGTCGCTGCGCCGCAGCTCGCACTCCGCGGCATGCGCCGCGCCGCTCGCGAGCACGGGCTCCGCGGCATCGGCGAAGCCCTGGTGCGCCCGCTCGTCCGGGAAGTGGACCGCCACGGACTTGCCGATCAGCTCTTCCATGGGATAGCCGCACATCTCGACGAACTTGCGGTTGATCCACTGGCAGCGGCCGTCGACCGTCCGCATCATGCCCACCAGGGTGTTCTCCAGGATCGTGTTGCGCTCCTCGAGGCTGCGCCGCAACTCCTCCTCCAGGCGCTTGCGCTCGCTGATGTCGGCGACGAAGGTGAGCGCCGCGGGCCGGCCATCCCACTGGATCGTCACTGCCGAGGTTTCCACCCAGGCCACGCTGCCGTCGGCGCGCATCACGCGCATCTCGTGCCGCCGCTCCGGCGATTCCCCCAGCATGCGCCGGCGGTGCCTGTTCACGGCGTCCTCGCGGTCGTCGGGGTGGAGCATGTTGAAAAAGCCGCGACCGATCGCGAGCGTGTCGGAGTACCCCGTGAGCGCGAGGGCCGCGCGGTTGGCCATGACGAACATGCCGTCCTGCACGACCACGATGCCCTCGCTTGCGTTGTCGAACAGCTCGCGGTAGCGCTGCTCGGAGCGGCGCAGCTGCTCCTCGGAGTCGCGCAGCGCCTCCTCGGCGTGCTTGCGCACGCGGATGTCCGAGACGAACGAAAGCGTGGCGGGCCGGCCCTGCCACGGGATCAGGACGGCGCCCAGCTCCACCCAGACGGGCTCCCCCGAGCGGCTCAGGATCTGCAGGTCGTAGCGCGGCTCGACGGGCTCGCCGGTCATGCGCTTGCGGTAGTTGGCGAGCACCATCTCGCGAAAGTCCGGGTGGACGAAGGGCAGGAACTCGCGCCCTTCCAGCTCCTCCCACGCGTAGCCGATGAGGGCGAGCACGCTCGGGTTGGCGTAGGCCATGCGCGCGTCCTGGATCACCAGGATGCCCTCCGCGAAGTTCTCGGTGACGTTGCGGTAGCGCTCCTCGGACCGGCGCAACGCGGACACTGGCCGGTCGATGTCGGCCAGCGTCACCAGCGTCGCGGGCGCCCCCTGCGGCGTGGCGAGCCTGCGCCAGCTCGCCAGAACCGCGATGCGAGTGCCGTCGCTGCGCCGCAGTTCCCAGTCGCCGCCGTCGCCCTGCACCGTCCCGGCCGGCGCCGTACCCGTTGGTCCCGGCACGAGGCGCGCGGCGCGCGGCACGAAGTCGGCCAGCGGACGCCCGGCCAGGTTCCCGGGCCCCTCACCGGCCAGTTCGCAGAACGCGGGATTGGCCGCGATGAGGACGCCCGCCGCATCGACGAAGCCCATGGCCACGTCGGCTGACTCGAAGACCGATCGCAGCATCTCGTCGGCGATCGGCGGCACCGCATTGGGGTTCGTCATGGCGCTGGGGGAACCGGTGGAGGACGGGCGATTCTAGTCGCCACCCCGCCCGTGCGATAGGCCCGGGCGTGACCGGGTTCGCGCCTCGGGGGGGCGCCGGCCTTACAATCCGGGTCTTGTGATCGGGCCGGCTGCCAGCGCGGGAGCCGTCAACAGGAGAGGGTCGTGAACCAGGGACGCAAGCATCGCATCCTCGTCATCGAGGACGAGGAGACCGTGCGCAAGAACCTCGTGCGCCTGCTGGATCTCGAGGGATACCGCGTCGAGGAGGCCGCGAACGGCGCCGAGGGCGTGGCCGCGGCCCTGAGCCGGAAACCGGACCTCGTGATCTGCGACATCGGCATGCCGGGCCTGAACGGCTTCGGCGTCCTCGCCCGGCTGCGCGCCGAGCCGGCGACGGCGGGCATCCCCTTCGTCTTCCTCACCGCGAGCGCGGAAGCGCAGGACGAGAGCACGGGCTACAAGCTGGGCGCGGACGAATACGTGGTGAAGCCCTTCGACACCGCGACCCTCACCGCGCTGATCCGGCAGAAGCTTTCGGCCTGAGCCGGATCGCCGCGATTCGAACGGGGCACCACGCCAATACCCAGGCCGACACCGCCATGCCCAAGTCGATCCTGGTCATCGAGGACGAGGCGCCCATCCGGGACAACCTGCGGCGCTTCCTGGTGCTGGAGGGCTACACGGTGGCGACCGAGGCCAACGGCGCCCTCGGCCTGAAGCGCGCCCTCGCGGAACTCCCGGACCTGATCCTGTGCGACGTCATGATGCCGGAGATGAACGGCTTCGAAGTGCTCGCGCAGCTGCGGCAGTCGGGGTCGCTCGCCCGGGTGCCTTTCGTCTTCCTCACGGCCAGCGCGGACCGGGACAGCATCGCCAGGGGCGTCGCCCTAGGCGCAGCCGACTACGTGACCAAGCCGTTCGACCTGACGCAGCTGGCCGCGCTCATCCGGCGCAGGCTCGGCGAGGCGGGCTGACGGCAAACCCCGTCGCTCCGCCGATTGATGCGCTGCAACTGCGATGTCATGGCAAGCGCGGCACTCACCACCGGAGCATCGCCGTCAGGTTCGCGAGGCTGAATCCCGTCCCGACCGGCTCCGGCCCCGCCACCCCGCCCGCGCCGCGATCGCGGTAGTAGAAAAGCTTGCCCGCCGCGTCGACGCCGAAGATGGCGCCGTTGGATCCCGCGAACACGCGCCGGTATACGTTCCATCCCGAGCCGATCACCTGCGGCGACGGCGTCTGCGCCGTGTTGGCCAGGTTGTACTGGTACTTGAGCAGCCGCCCGCCCGTGTCGATGGCGTAGACCGCGCCGTTCCCGCCGGCGAACACCTGGGTGAAGCCGCCCCACCCCGTGCCGATGACGCTCGAGGAAATACTGGCCATGGCGCCGCCGCCGAAGCGGTAATCGCGCAGCGTTCCGCCGCCGTCAACAGCGAAGACGACGCGCTGATCGCCGTGGTTGCCTCCGGCGAAGACCCATTTCATCCCGGCCCAGCCGTTGCCGACCTTGCGGCCGCTGACCTGCCAGGCGAGGTTCGCGTCGTGCTTGTAGTAAAGGAGATCGCCGTTCGCCGCGACCGCGAAGAGTTCGCCGGTATTGCCGGCGGTGACGATCTTCAGCGCACTCCATCCATGGCCGATCTTGCCGGAGTAGCCGAACTTGCCGCCGGCATCGAGGCGGTACGCCCACAGGTCGCCGTTGGGCTGCACACCATAAAGGTAGCCCCAGTCGGCGACGATGGACGCAGCGGCTGGCGCCGGCGCTGCCGTCGGCGGCGGTGCCGGCGCGGGAGCAGGGGTCGGAGCCGGGCTCGGCGCCGCCGCCACCTCCCATTTCTGCAGCAGCGTGGTCCAGCCGCCGGAAGCCGCGGCCGACAACTTGGCGCCGGGGGAGAAGGCGACCTGGAAGCCCGGAATGGCCTGTGTCCAGGCGTCCGGCTTCTTCTCCATCCCTTCCGAAACGTTCCAGGTGACGCCCACGGCGCCGCCCACACCCGCCGATGCTTCGACGCCCAGGCCGACGCTGGCGCCCGGCGCATCGTCGATCGTGCCCGGCTGCCAGAAGATGCCCACCTGCGCCGAGGCGCCGACCGACGGCCCCAGCGAGCCGCCGAGCGCCTGGATCAGGCCGATCTGGAACGTCCCGGCCGCGGGCGCCGTGTTCATGATCATCGCGTAGCCTTCCGACACACCGACGATGGCGGCGCTGCTGACCTGCACGAACACCCCGAAGGACGACTTCGCGACATTGGCGGGAACGATCGAGCCCGCCTGGCCGGCCAGCAACCCCAGCTTGCTGCCCAGCAACTGCATGTCCGCCTGCGATTGCGGGTCGAGCCTGCGTGTCCGGATCGCCGTCTCGATGCGCTTGAGCGCCGCCGAGGCCGCGGCGTCGCTCGCCACGCGATTCATGCCGGATTTGAGCTGCACGAGGAACGCGTCGAACTGCCGCGCCGCGTTCGCCGCATCGGCCTTGATCCGCGCAGCGCGCGACGGGTCGATGGCGGCATTCAGGGTGCCGATGATGTTGGCCGCGATGTTGTCGGTGATGCAGCGACCATTGCCGCCGACTTCCGTGAGGCCCTTCTCGCACGACGGGATGAACTCGACCACGGTGCACGGCCGCTGGTTCAGGTGCCCGCAGGTGCGCGGCCGGCCGGAGGCGTCGGTGGTCACGCACACTCCCGAGGCCAGCTTCAGGCCGGAGTTGCATGGCGCCTGCGCGGTGCAGGCGTCCGCGTTTGCCACCGGGTTGAGGTTGCGGTTGTAGCCGGCCGAGCAGGTCCAGCACTCGCCGCCGTTGCGCGGATCGAAGAAGGTCCCCGACGGGCAGCCCCACTTCGCCTTGTAGGTCGCCACCGATCGTTGCTCCGGCACTCCGGCGGAACAGGCATTGCCGCCCTTGATGTGATTCGCGGTGCGGTTGTAGCCGGAAGGGCAGCTCCAGCAGTAGCCGCCTTCATAGCCGTCCCAGAAGGTGCCGCCCTTGCAGTCCCAGGCGAACGCCGTCTTGTTGTGCCGCGTCGCGCCCGACAGCTTCTCGCCGGCCGGGATGTAGCAGGCGTTGCCCGCCGTCACCGCGGCCGCGGAGCGCGTGTAGCCACTCGGGCAGGACCAGCATTCGCCGCCGTTGCGCGGATCGTGGAATGTGCCGGCCGGGCAGAATGGATTCGATGACGACTTGGCGGCGGCCGCAGTGGTGCAAGGGGCCTGGCCGTCCGCGCCGCAGGCGGCGCGGGCATCCCCTGCGACGGTGGCAGCACCTAGCGCAAGGGCAGTCGCGAACAGGAAGCCTGATAGAGACGTTCTGGAACGTTGGGTCATGGACGACTCCTCCGTCTCGGCGGTCAGCCTTTATACGCCGCACGCCGGAGGCCGTACAGGAGACGCGCCGAGACTGCGCGGGCCACCCGGGCTCGCGTCAAGGTGGCCGGGTGCGGCACAATGACGGACCCCTGCAGCAAACCGGCGCGCCTGCAGCCGGTGTCGCGCCCCTCCCCGGAGCATTCCCTGGAAGCCCTGCTCGTCTCGATCGGCATCGTCGCGCTCGCGGAAATCGGCGACAAGACGCAACTGCTCACCCTCGTCCTCGCCGCACGCTACAAGAAGCCCTGGCCCATCGTCGCGGGCATCTTCGTGGCGACGCTCGTGAACCACGGCATCGCCGGCGCGATCGGCGCATGGCTCACGAAGGCGATCGGCCCCGACGCCATGCGCTGGGTGCTGGGCATTTCCTTCATCGCCATGGCCGCGTGGATGCTCGTGCCCGACAAGCTCGACGACGATGCGGGCGCCTCGCGCAAGGTGGGCGGCGTCTTCGTCACCACGACCCTCCTCTTCTTCCTCGTGGAGATCGGCGACAAGACGCAGATCGCCACCGTCGCCCTCGCCGCGCGCTTCGATTCGCTGCCGGCGGTGGTGATGGGCACGACCGTCGGCATGATCCTCGCCAACGCGCCGGTGGCGTTCTTCGGCGAGGCGCTGGCGAAGCGGCTGCCCGTGCGAGCCGTGCACATGGTCGCCGCGTTCGTCTTCGCGGCGCTGGGCGTCGGGGTGCTCGTCTTCGGGTAGTCGACCGGCGCAAGCGCGCCGGCGCCGGACGTCAGGCTTTGAACCGGTAGACGCCGCGCTCCGTCACCACGAAGTCCGCCGGGATGTCCCACGACTGCGGATGGATCGTCTCCATGCGCGCGAGCTCGTAGGTGACGCCGATCACGCGCGGGCGGACCGCGAGGCTCGCGAGCGTGCGGTCGAAGAAGCCGGCGCCGTAGCCCAGGCGGTAGCCCTGCCCGTCCCAGCCATTCATGGGCAGCAGCACGGTGTCCGGCACGATTTCGCGCGAATCGACGGGATACGGGATCTTCATTGCGCCTTCGGCGAGTTCCACGCCGGGATGCCACTCGCGAAAGATGAGCGGCGTGCGCGGCGCCACGACGACGGGCAGCGCCGTCACCGCCCCGCGCTCGCGCTGGCGCCTCGCCAGGTAGCGCGCATCGTACTCGCCGCGGATCGGCCAGCACAGGGCGAGCACGCCGCGCGCGAGGTCGGGAAAGTTGCTTTCGAGAGCCGCATCGATGTGCAAACGCCATTCGGCCAACGTCGCTGGATCGACACGCTCGCGTGCGGCCACCAGGCGCATGCGCTCGGCCTTGCGCCAGGCCTTCAGTTCGGCGGGAGACATCGCCACGGAGTGGCCTTGCGCGGCGTGCGCTTCACGGCTGGCACCCTTGCACGATGATCGCCGCGACCCGCCCCTGGAACTCGGGGCTCGCGACGTACGCCTGGCGCAGCTGGTCGCGCGTCTGCTTGCCGCTCGCCACCTGGTCGATCCAGAACTTGACGCCGCCCAGGTCACCACCCCGGCGCAGGAACGCGTTGTATAGGTCGCCCACGTACTGCGAGTGCGAACGACCCCGGTTGGCGTACTGCGGGCTGTTCGCAAACGCGAACGATATCGTCTCCACCTGCGCGTTCACCGCCGCGCCGCCCTGGCACTGCGCGGTACGAAACTGTTGCACCCAGTAGTTGAAACCGCCGTCGTCCGGCAGCGCACCGAGCAGCCCCCGGTAGAAGTCGACTACCGTGTCGGCCTCCTTGCGCGTGGCTGTGGTGCCGAAGATCGCCTCGGTGAACGCCCCGAACTCGGTCGAGAACATGATGCCGGCCAGCGCCACCTCGCGCGGCAGGCCCTGCCCGAGTTGCCCGGTCCAATAGGCGAGCCCGGCCGCATCCGGCGCGCGGTTGAAGAAGGTCGCGTAGAGATCGGTCACGAACCCGGCGTCGTCGCGGCCGAGCGCCATATACTCTGGGCTCCCGAAGAACGACTGTGCCATGGCGAACCACACCTCGTTCACGTTCACGCCGAGCGCCTGCACGCGCGCGGCTTCCGCATCCCAGTAGGACTTGCCGCCGGCATCCGGCGCGCGGCGCAGGATCGACCGGTAGTAGTGCGTGACCAGGGACTTCTCGCCCGTGCCCGCAAGCGGGACGGACTGCGTCCCGATGCTCGACTGGATGGCGAGGTTTCCGTTCATCGTCCCCTGGGACTTCGGCGTGAAGGTCACCGTGGCCGCGCAAGACTTCCCGGCCGCCAGCACGGCGCAGTCATGCGACACCGAGAAGTCCGTCGAGGCCGACACGGTGTTGATGGTCACGCTCGCTGTCCCGACGTTGGTCAGGGTGACCACGCGGGCCGGCGCGGTGGTCCGCATCGACTGCCCGCCGAAGTCGAGCATCGCCGCGTCGGCCGATAGCAGCGTGGAAAGCTCCACCGTCATGTCGTCGAACACGGCGCGCTGCACGCGCGTGAGGGTGTCCGTGCCCCCTCCCCCGCCGGCCGGCCGGACCGTCACCTGGTCGCCCGAGCGCGCCACGATCCAGCTGCTGCGCGGCCCCGGATAGACGACGCTGTTCTCTCCCAGGCCGCCGTCGATCGCGCAGTCCGGGTCCGTCACGGCGCGGTGGATCACGTCGTCGCCGGCGAAAGTGCGGATGCGGCGGCTGCCGTTGCGCGTCGCGACCGTGAGGTTTCGGCGGAAGTCGGTGGCGAGGTTGACACCCAGCGACACACTTACGAGCCCGTAATAGTCCTGGGAGGGATGGTACATTTCCTTGACCGCGAGGAAATTCAGCGCACCCGCCGCCGTCCGATACGCCATGAACATCGGCGTGATGCCCTGACTCACAAATGTTCCGGCGGGTGCCCTTGTCGAGATGAAGTCGATAACCTGGGCACTCATCGCCCGGAACTCCTCGTGCATGGCGGCATAGAGCCGCCCGGTCCCGTCGTTGACGAGGATGTATTGGCCCTGCTTCTTCGCGTCGTCCTCGATCTTGAAAGCCCGAGGAGGAGAAAGGAAGATGGACTCGATGCCGCTGCCATCGACATCGACGAGTCGCACGTTGTAGTCGATTTGGGAGTCCTTGCTGAATTCCGGCGCAAGGGCGTCCGTCTGATCCTCGAAAACCATGTTCCCGCGGTTGACGAGGAGCTGGAAGACAGCCTTCTGCAGGCCTTTGGACCCGGACCAGATCTCCTGCCCGGCGAGGATGTCCGGCAACCCGTCCTGGTTGAGGTCAGTCGTCCACAGACGCGAGGTGTGGGACTTGGATCGCGGATCCCACTGGCTTTCAAACCCCGCGTACTCGGCCTTGTCATTGAAGTAAGGCTTGGGAAGCAATACAGGCGGCAGCGTGAGAACGCCGTTGTTGTACTTGTAGGCGTAGGTGAGCATCGGGTTCTGGGGGCTATAAGTTATGCCTGGTCCCCAATCCGCATCGCCGATGACGAGCCAATCGTCGGAGCCGCCCGTGAACTGGCCAGCCAGAATCGACATTCCCCCGATTTCCAGACTCGAGTCGATACTGAAGTTGCTTCCGCTCCAGGTGTAGATTGGCGTGGAGGGCGCGGAAAACGACTTCGCGATGATCCTCTTTTGCCCACCTAGCGTGACCACCTTCGCATCGTGGTCCTCGACCCGATCAGGGAGATCAATCTTCGCCAGAGACCCACCGGGTTTCGACATCCATGCCGCGCTAGCGGTGGCGATGAACGGGCTTTCGTTATGGGCGGGGAAGACGACGTCGTCCATGCCGTCTCCATTAAAATCAGCGACCACCACTGACCCGGACCCGTTCGTGGTGCTGTCACCAACCAGGAGACTGGTGGTATCGAGCAAGGTCCCATCGCCTTGCTGTTCGAGAAAGAGCGCGCGCACGCGTATGTGGTTGCCCGTGGAGGAGCCCATCGAGGAGTTGACCGTCCACCCATTCAGCACCAGGCCCTCGCGTTGCGCTGCTCCCAGCCTGGCGACACTCCAGAAGGGGCCGACAAGGCCATTCTCACGGCTCGTCGAGTAGCCCTTGTGCGGTTCCCAGAACCCAGCAAGGGAGAGTTTCGAGGAGATGTCCGCCGTCGCCCAGGACCGGATGTCGGTGCCGGGGAGCGTCGCCTTGGCAGATTGCGCCTGGGCGTGGGGACCGAAGCTGGCTACGAAGACTAGAGTCGCCGTGAAGGCGATGCGCAGACCGTTGTGCATGTTGTGCGCGGCCGTTTAAGTAAACGAACGAATTATGCCAAAGCGGCTCGGATTATCTACTGGCCGCAACGGTCCCGGATCCGGCCGCGACCGGCACCCGAGCGTACCCGCCTACCCGGCCTGGCTCATGGCGGTGCTCGCCGCGCTGGCGATGGTGCTCGCGTACCACGGCCGCCACGTGCCGCTGGAGGTGCTGCGCGCCGAATGCGGCGTGACGCGCGACGGCAGCAAGGCGGGCGGTCAGCTGCGCGCCGGGCGAGATCGCCTCGCGCGTGGAGTTGAACGAGCAGGTCGCGGAGACGGTCTCCGCCGACCTTGCGCACCTCGTGCTGGACCTCGTCACCGCCGCCTTCTTCCTTGTGCTGATGCTGCGCCTCGATGCGGCGCTCACCGCGATCGTCGTCGTCTGCCTCGCCTTCGAGCTTGCGGCGCTCCGGGAGATCAACAGGCGCACGGATACGCACTCGCGTGCGGCCACCGGGCGCTGACACCCGGCCTTGCGCCAGGCCTTCAATTCCTCGGGGGTCATGGTCGCGACAGGATATGGAACCCGAGAGCGATGAGCACGAATGGCAGTAGCACATGTCCCGCGCGCCGCACGCCCGTGCCTGCGACCGGGCTGCGCACCAGCGCATGGCCCAGCAGGCACCAGACGCCGGTCATGACCGCGAACACCACCGCGTACAGCGCAACGCGGTCGAACGCCGTGGCGAAGAGCGGGATGTAGGCGCCGAGGTTGTCGCCGCCATTGGCGATCGTCACGCCGGCCACGGCCAGCACCTGCGAGTGCAGTCGCCGCTCGGCGCGCGCTTCGCGAGCGAGGATGCGGGAGCTCTCCTCTCCGCCACCCGCCGCGGCCGTGCCTTTCCATGCGCCGCGCAGCCCGCGCAGGGCGTTCAGCCCGAGCAGCAGCGGCACGAGCCCCAGCCAGGCGATCCAGGCATGCGGTACGGCAATGGCGAACCGGGCCGCGGCCACGCTCGCGAGGACGAGGATTGCGATGCCCAGGAACTGCCCCGCCACCACGGCACGCGCGCGCATGACGGGCGCGGCGAGGAACGCGATGATGACGAACAGGTCGTCGAGGTTCGTCGCGGCGAACACGACGATCGCGACTCCGACATCCGTCAACTGGGACACCGCTGGCTGGCGCCACGACGAGCCATGCCCGGACTTCAGGCCGGCGGCGGAAGCGTGACGCCCTCCAGGTACGGCTTGGCCTCGTCGCCGCGCAGCGCCTTGTCCAGCGTCCCGAGGGCGCGCTGGTGCTCCTGGATGAAATACATGTAGTAGTGCTCGCCGATGAAGAAGTACTGGGCGATCTGCGCGTTCAGCACGCGCTCCCAGTTGGGCGTCACCTCCTGCATGTTGAGCATCCTCCCGGGGAGCCAGCGGTCGAAGACCATCGCGGCGTTGCCGCCGTTGTTGAGCACCGTGTTCTGCGTGGCCACCGCGAGCTGCAGCCGGCGCAGGTCCGAGGGATCGTGGATGAGGACGGTGAAGCGCTGGCCGCGCTCGTCGGGCTGGTTGAGATCCCACAGGATGCGGCGCCAGGCCTCGCGATCGGCGCAGTCGAGCAGGCGCACCTCCGGCAGCGGCTCGGTGAACATGTCCGCGGCGGCGGGCGAGGCACGCGAGAAGCGGAAGGTCATCGCGATGGCGCGACCCTTGTTCACGGTGAAGAAGCTCGCCGGATCGCGGCCATCGCCATAGCGGGCCACCAGGTCCGCGACGGAAGTGGGGCTCTGCTGCCCATGGCCGTCGCGGGTGAAGAACTTGAGGTTCCGGATCGGTATCGGCTCGCCGGCGTTCTGCCGCTCCAGCATGCGGTAGGCCATTCCGGAAACGAAGATGAACTCGCCGGGAACGCGCCGGCCGGCGAACTGCGCGTACGGCTGCCGCTCGGCGAAGGCAGGATTGCGGTCGATCACCTTGTTGGCGGCATCGCGGTAGCGGACGAAGCGCTGGTTGAAGCGGATGTGCGCGCTGTCCACGAGGTCCTCGGCGCGGATGCGGTACTGCTCCTTGAAGAGCGTCGTGCCGTAGAGGTCGAAGCGCGAGTCGTCCTTCGGGTACTGCGCCTTGGTCTCGCGGATGTTCTCCGTCACCACCGAAGGGGTCAGGACGATGATCACCTCGCGCGTGGTGGTGCCCGCGCTGGTGTGGCCGAAGAGCGCGCCGATGAAGGGAATGTCGCCGAGGATGGGCACGCGCCCGGTGGTCGTCGTGGTGTTGCGGTTCACCAGGCCGCCGATGATGAGCGGCATGTTGTCGCGGATGCGCGCGTAGGTCTGCACGCGGCGCGTGGCGATGGTGGGCGCCGAGGTGAGCGTGATCCGCGTGACCGGGTCCACGACCCGCAGGTCCTGGCCGGGAACGGTGGCGGAGACGGTCGCGTCGATGAGCATGCTCAGCTCGTTCGCGTCCTCGGAAAGGCGCGGGCGCACGTTGAGCAGGATGCCGGTCGGGATGTAGCGGAAGTCGAACGACACGCGTGACGACCCGGTCGTTCCCGAGTCCTTCGACGTCGCGACTGGAATGTCGGTGCCGACGCGGATCGTCGCCTGGCGGTTGTCGAGCGTGATCACGCTGGGGCGCGACAGGATCTCGGCCTTGTTCGAGGTGACCAGCGCATTCACGCGCGCCATGATCTGCGAGGGCGAGATATTGAGCGTCGTGTCGCGGATGAAGCTCAGCGCGCTGCCGCCCGGAATGATGGGCGAGATCGAGCCGAGCGTGATGCTCTGGTCGCCCTTCTTGATGTCCCACTGCACGCCGAGTTCCTTCAGCCCCTCGTCGCTGATCTCGAGCACCAGCCCTTCGATGTAGATCTGGCGGGCGGGCTTGTCGATGTTCTCGCTGATCAGCTTCTTGAGCTTCTGGTACTGCTCCGGGTAATCGGGATGGTAGAGGACCAGCAGTTCCGAGGTCCCCCCCGCCACCGTGTCCGAGAGCTGCGTGGCCGTGCTCGGCATCACCGTGAGGCCGAACTGGCCGGCCTGCGACTGCGCCTGGACCTGCTGCGCCGCGTTCAGCTCGGCGCCGACGAGGCCCATGTTCTTCGACTCCGTGGCCGGCATCCGGACGACCAGCGGCAGGCGGTCGAATCCGATCGTCGTCGGCAGGTTGCGGATGGCCGGATAGCGCGGCAGGAAGCGCGCCTGCTGCTCGGGCGGCAGCGTGGAGTACGGGCTCGCCGCGCCCCCCGGTTGCTGTTGCTGCTGCGACGCATCGGCAGGCCCGCCCGGCACGGTGCCGGGCAATCCGCCCGGCGCGCTGTCCTGCGCGAACTCCTCGCCCTTGTAGGAGTCCTCGCGCGCCAGCGATTCGCTGTCGGTGATGGCGGAAATGCCCATCGCGCGCAGCGAGAAGAGCGCGGACTCCGCATCGACGTAGGACAGGAGCAGCGTCTCCGTGGCGAGGTCCGAGAGGCGCAGGCGCGCGTAGATCTTTGCGCGTTCCGAGAGGATCGCGCGCAGCATGGGCTCCAGCGCCTTGGGATCGCCATCGGGATGCGGACGGGCGGCTCCCCCCTGCAGCGAAAAGCCCTGCACCCAAAGCTGCGGAAGGCGCCGCGGCAGTTGCACGTACCCGAACCGGTAATAGTCGCCGGCATTGCGCACGACCATGGCGACGGGAACGACGCTCTGCGGGACGGGCGGCAGGCCGGCCGGGGCCTGCGCGAGCGCCAACCGCCGGTAGTTGGCGGTGATCTCGAGCTGGAGCGCCAGGTCCTGGATCACCTCGCGGATCTGCGGCGCGGACAGCATGGGCAGCGCGATGAGCTGCGCCGGCGGCAGCGTGACGACCTGCGCCGCCGGCGCGGCGGGCTGCTGCGCAACCGCGGCAAAGGGGACGAGAGCGCATGCCAGGCCGGCGACGGTGGCGGCGACCGCCGCGCAAGCTGCGCGCCGCAGGCGCGGGCACATGGCCGTCTGGTCAGGCGCGGTAGGCGGCTTCCTGTTCATCGAGGGCTCGTCGTGTCGCATGGGGTGACCAGGACCAGGCTGCATGGTCGCATGAAACCCCCGGGCAGCAGCGATGATAGTTTCGATTGCCAGCGGATTCCAGCAGTTTCCGGCACCGGCGCGCGCAGGCGTCCGCACGCGGTCCGGCCGCGGAATCCTTGAGGTAAGCTGTCGGCACTCGTGCAACCGCAGGATTCGACCATGCAGATCGCACCCGTCACCCTCACCGGCAGGCACCTGCGCCTGGAACCGCTCACGATGGCGCACGTTCCCGACCTCGACTACGCCTGCAAGGATTCGCCCGACGGCCGGCGCACGATCTGGCGCTACCTCCTCGACGCGCGGATCTACCGCGAGCACGGCATGGCGGGACTGGTGCGCGCCCTGCTGGAGCGCCAGCAGGCAGGCCGCGACCTGCCCTTCGCGATCGTCGACTTGAAGAGCGGCAACGCGGTCGGCACCACGCGCTTCATGGAGATCGAGATCGAGAACCGCTGCGTCGAGATCGGCACCTGGATCGGCCTCGACTTCCAGCGCGAGGGCCTCAACCTCGAGAGCAAGCAGCTCATGCTGCGGCATGCGTTCGACACGCTCAGGGCGATGCGCGTGCAGTTCAAGATCGACTACCGCAACTTCGCCTCGCTCGACGCGATCGAGCGGCTGCGCGCCTACCGCGAAGGGGTGCTGCGCAACCACATCATCCTCGCCGACGGCACGCCGCGCTCCTCGGTCTACTACAGCATCCTCGACACCGAGTGGCCCGCGATCGACCTGCACCTCGAGGCGCTGATGGCGCGCTCGGGCGTCTAGGCAACGGCGGCGCGCCCCGCCCATGCAGGCGCTCCGGCAGAGGCTCTTCTGGCTCGCGTTCTGGGTGGTCGGGTTCGCCGTCGCGATGACGGCACTGCTGCTCCACTTCAAGTACCAGGGCGCGTTCGCCGGGCTGCACCGCGACCGCGTGCTGATGGCCGCGCGCGAGTTGGACGAGATCGCGGAAAAGGATCTCTCGCTCGGGCAGGACTTCTGGAGCATCGCCACGCTGCAGGAGGTGCTGGAGCGGCGCCACGCCGCCGAGCCGCTCTTCACGGGCATCGACGTCGCCGGCAGCGACGGCAGGATCGCCTATTCCACGGATTCGGCGCGCATCGGCTCGGCGCTACCCGCGCCGTGGCTGGAGGCCTTCGCGAGGAGCAAGGGCACGGCGAGCCTCGAGCCCTCGCGCCAGACGGCGGTCGTCGCCGCCCCCATCCGCAACGCCTTCGGCCAGCTCGCCGGCTTCACGGTGATCCGCTACGGCCGCACGCCCGAGCACGAGGCGGTGGCGCGCTTCACGCGCGAACTGCTCCTCAAGGGCTCGCTGGTGTTCGCCGCGGGCACGCTCCTCCTCTTCGGCCTCCTCGTCGCCATCGAACGGCGTCTGGAAGGCGCGTTCTCGCGCGCGGCCGCCGCGGTCCGGGGAGGAGATGGCGGCAGGCACCCGCTCGAACCGCAGGTCGAACGGATCACCGGCAACATCCGCGAGGCAGGCGAGCGGATCGCGGCGGTGCGGGCCACGGCGGAGGCGCGATGAAGGGCGCGGATTTCTTCCGGCGCCAGGTCTGGGTCGCCATGGCCACGGTGCTCGTGGTGGTGATGGCGGCGATCGCCGCGATGGTGGCGCTCACCTTCCCGTCCTTCGAGGCAGCGCTCGCGCCGCAGGTACGCGAGAAGGCCGCAACGGCCGGGCGCTCGCTCGCCGGGGTGGTGGGCCGCGCCGCGGCCTACGACCTCGAGCTCGCCGAACTCGTGGGCGTCGACGAGCTGTTCCGCGAAGCCACGGCCGCGCACCCCGAGTTCGCGCGCATCGAACTCAGGAGCCGCGGCGAGACCCGCGTCGCGAGCGGTCCGGCGCTGCCCCCGGTCCTGGTGGCGCATGTGCCGATCCCCGGCTACGAAGCGGAGCAGGCCGAGATCGCCGTGACCGTCGATCCGGGCTACGTGCACAAGCTCTTCGAGGAGATGGCCCTGAACCTCGTGGTGGTCGCGGTGGTGGCGCTCTTCATCTCGCTCGAGCTGCTGTACTTCCTGACCGGCGCGCTCCTCGCCGACCTCGGACGGCTGCGCGCCCAGATCGCCGCGATGTCGCGCGGCGCCTTCATCCCCCTGCCGCGCGCGACGTGGGTCGGCCGCGGGCTGAGCGAGGCGCTGGAGAGTCGGGCGCGCTCGGTCGCCGCGGCCTACGGCGAAGGCGTGGCCGCGCTCGCTGCCGCGATCCGCTCGCGAGCCGGCGGTGACCGGGGGGCGGTCCGCGAGTCGATCGGCGCCCTGCGCGAGCTGCGCGCGCGGTTCGCCTTCACCGACACGCGCGGCTCGCGGGGCTCGAACGACGCGGCACTGGTGCTCGGCGCGATGCGCGCGCCGTTCTTCCTGCTCCTGCTCGCGGACGACCTGTCGCGCTCGTTCCTGCCGCTCTTCGCCGCGGGACTGCCGTCGGGCGGGCTGCCCTTCTCGGCCAACCTCGTCGCGAGCCTGCCCATCGTCGTCTTCATGATGGTCGTGGCGCTCTCGCAGCCCGTGCTGGGCGGCTGGAGCGAGCGGGTGGGCCGGCGCCGCTCCTTCCTCATCGGCGCCGCGGTCGCCCTCGTCGCGCACGCCCTGTCGGCACAGGCGGGCTCGATCCCGGAACTGCTCGCGTGGCGCTCCGCGGGCGGCGCCGCCTGGGCCATCGCCTTCGTCGCCGCGCAGGGCTACGTGCTCGACCACACCGACGCGGGCACGCGCACGACCGGGCTGGCCGCGTTCGTGGGCATCATCATGGTCTCGCTCGTCTGCGGGCCCTCGATCGGCGGCATCCTCGCCGACGGAATCGGACACCGCCCGACGCTCGCGCTGGGCGCGGTGCTCACGGCCCTTTCCCTCCTGCTCGCCTGGCGCCAGCTGCCCGCGGATGCGGCGACGACTACGCCCGTCCCGGCGGCGGCCCCCGCGCGTGCCGCCAGCGCGCACCTGGGCCTTGCCCTGGCGAACCGCCGCTTCCTCGCGCTGCTCGTCTTCGCCGCGGTGCCGGCCAAGGTCATCCTCATCGCGTTCTGCTACTACCTCATCCCGCTCTACATCGTCGGCGTGGGCAGCACCTCCGCGATGGCCGGGCGGCTGATCATGCTGTACTCGGTGATGATGGTGCTGCTGGTCCCGGTGATGGCGAGCTGGGTCGTGGTGCTGCGCGCGCGGCACGCTCGCGAGCCGGAGGCGTGGTTCGTCGCCGCGGGCCTCCTGCTCTCGGGGCTGGCGGGGCTCGCCATGGCGCTGCCGCTCGGACTCTTCTCGCCGCTGCTCGTCGTGGCACTCCTCGGCATCGGGCAGGCGCTCTCCATCTCGCCGCAGGCCGCGATGGTCGCGGAAGTCTGCCGGGAGGAGATCCGCACGCTCGGCCAGAGCACGATCTACGGCGTCTATCGCCTGGTCGAGAGGATCGGCAACGCCGCGGGGCCCCTCATCGGCGCGCTCCTCCTCGAGCTGGCCGGATTCCACCTGGCGTTCGTCGCGATCGGCTCGGCCGTCCTCGTCTGTGCCGGGCTCTTCGCCGTGGTGTTCCTGCCGCGCGCGGCGCCGGTCGTCCCGCAGGCGGCGCGATGAGGCGGCGCTTCCTCGCGCAGGCCGCGGGCCTGGGGCTCATCGCCGCAGGCGGTGCCACCCGCGCTCTCGCGCAGGCCGCGCGTCCCTTCCGCATCTACGCCGTCACCTGGCGCGGCAAGACGCGCGTCGAGCAGGGGTTCGCGGACCATCTCGGCGAGCGCGGCATCGCCACCGACATCACCTGGCGCGACGCCGGCCAGAACCTCGCGCGGGTCGCGGAGTTCGTGCGCGAGATCCGCGCGTCGCAGCCGGACCTCGTCTATGCCTGGGGCACGCCGCCCACGCTCGGCATCGCCGGGCCCTACGACGGCGTCGATCCGGCGCGGCACGTGACGGGCATCCCGATCCTCTTCACCGTGGTCGCCTCCCCCGTGGGCGCGAAGGTGGTCCCGGCGTTGAGCGGCCACGGTCGCGACCTGACCGGCGTCTACCACGTGACGACGCTCGCCGCGCAGCTCGCGGCGATGCGCGCCTACCGAAAGTTCACGAAGCTCGGCGTGCTCTACAACGGCGCGGAACGGAATTCGGTGGCCACGGCGGAAGAGTTGCGCAGGCTGGCGGCCGCGGAACGCTTCGTGCTCATCGAGGAACGCTTCGCGGCAGGCGCCGACGGCAAGCCCGTGGCCGACGGCATCGAGGAGAAGGTCGCGTCGCTCGGGCGCGCGGGTGCGCAATGGCTCTACCTGGGGCCGGACTCGTTCCTCTTCTCGCAGGTGGGACGCGTCGCCGCCGACGCGCTCGCGCGGCGCCTGCCGACATTCTCGGCGACGGAAGCGGCGCTGGGCACGCTGGCGCCGGTGCTGGCCGGGCTCGTGTCCAGCTACTACACGATCGGCCAGTTCGCCGCCCTCAAGGCCGAGCAGATCCTGGTGCGGCGCACCCGGCCCCGCGACATCCCGATCGAGACGCTGACGCGCTACTCGTTCGTCGTGCGCATGGAGGTCGCCAAGGAACTCGGCTTCCTGCCGCCGGTCGCGCTTTTCAACCACGCCATCATTCGCTGAAGTCGCGGGCGCGAGGCACGGACGCGCATCGTCGCGGTGAGCCGTTGCCCGGCGGCCCCGATTGGTTACACTGCGGGCAGTTCGCGCATGGCGTCGCCCCCGCGGCCCCCGGCGAACGACCAGGAGTGCCGTCATGCGCAAGGTCCTGCTCATCTTCAGCGAACTCACCGACGCCGACGTCGACTGGCTGTCCAAGGCCGGCGAGCGCATCCACCTCGAGGCCGGCACGACGCTGATCCCGCTCGGCGCGCGCCCGGACAGCATCTGGTTCGTGCTCGACGGCGCCGTTTCCGTGCACACCGCCGCCGGCGAGGCGTTCGCGCAGATGGGCTCCGGCGAGATCATCGGCGAGATGTCGCTCGTCGATCCCGCGCCCACGGCCGTGTCGGTGCGCGTGGCGAGCGAGGCGACGTTCCTGCGCATCTCCGACGACACCGTGCGCGCCAAGCTCGCGACCGATCCCGCCTTCGCCGCGCGCTTCTATCGTGCCCTGTGCGTCTTCCTGGCGAGCCGCCTGCGCGCCACGACGCGGCGCATGGGCTACGGCGACAACACCGAGGACGCCGATGCCAAGGACGAGCTGACCGACGACCTTCTCGACAACGTCCACCTCGCGGGCGCGCGTTTCGACCGCATGCTCAAGCGCCTCGCGGGCTGAGCCGCCGATGGCCGCCGGCGACACGTCGATCTTCCGCAAGGCAGCTCTCGAGCGGCTCGCCTCGCCGGAGCGCCTCGACGTGCGGCCGGGCTTCCCCGCCTACCCGGCCTGGCTCATGGCCGTGCTCGCCGTCCTCGCCATCGCCGTGATCGCCTTCAGCGCATGGCTGCGGTAGCGGACTCCCCGGCACCGCAGGCCGCGCCCGCGAGCGTCCTCGCGGACACCCCCGTCGCCCGCGTCCCGACCATCCTGCAGATCGAGTCGGTGGAGTGCGGCGCGGCCGCGCTCGCGATGGTGCTCGCCCACCACGGCCGCCACGTGCCGCTGGAAGTGCTGCGCGCCGAATGCGGCGTGACGCGCGACGGCAGCAAGGCCGGCGGACTGCTGCGCGCGGCGCGCGGCTACGGGCTCGTGGCGCGGGGCTTCCGCAAGGAGCCGGCCGACCTGGCCTCCCTGCCGCTGCCCGCCATCCTCTTCTGGAACTTCAATCACTTCGTCGTCCTCGAGGGCTTCCGCGACGGCTGCGCACACCTGAACGACCCGGCCATGGGCCGGCGCCGCATCGATGCCGCGGAGTTCGACCAGGGATTCACCGGCGTGGTGCTCACGTTCGAGCGCGGACCGGAATTCGCGCCCGGCGGCGAGCCGCCCTCGGTGCTGCGCTCGCTCTCGCGGCACCTGAGCGGCCTGGGGCGCCCGGTCACGATCGCCGTCGTGCTCGGCCTGGTACTGGTGGCACCGGGGCTGGCATTGCCCTGGCTCATGGGCCGCTTCGTCGACGAGGTGCTGGCGGCGCGGCTGCCCGGGATGGCCGAGACGCTGCTCGCGGGGCTCCTCGCCGCGGCCCTCGCGCGCGGGCTCCTTTCGTGGGTGCAGGCGCAGGTGCTCACCGCCGCCTTCACGCGCGCGGCACTGTCCTCCGCGCAGCGCTTCTTCGCGCACGCGCTCGCGCTGCCGATGGACTTCTACGTCCAGCGCGCGCCGGGCGAGATCGCCTCGCGCGTGGAGTTGAACGAGCAACTCGCGGAGACGGTCTCCGCCGACCTCGCGCACCTCGTGCTGGACCTCGTCACCGCCGTCTTCTTCCTCGCGCTGATGCTGCGCCTCGATGCGGGGCTCACGGCGATCGTCGTGGCGTGCCTGGCCTTCGAGCTGGCCGCCCTGCGCGAGATCAACCGCCGCACCGAGGGCATCTCGCGCCTGCTGTCGGTGCAGGCCGGCAAGCTCTCCGGCATGGCCACGGGGGGACTCGCCAACATCGAGAGCATCAAGGCCGGCGGCCAGGAGGGTGCCCTCTTCGTGAAGTGGCTGGGCCTGCAGGTGCAGTTCGCCAACACTTCCGTGCAGGCGCAGCGCCTGACGCTCGCCCTCATGCAGGTCCCCTCGCTGGCCGGGCTCGTCGCGCAGCTGGGCGTGCTGGGGCTGGGGGCGATGCGCATCATCGAGGGCGCCTTCACGGTCGGCGACCTGGTCGCCTTCCAGGTCCTGCTCGCGAGCTTCGCCGCGCCCGTGCACGCCCTCTTCCTCGCCGCGCGCAAGGTGCAGACGCTGCGCGGCGACATGGCGCGCATCGACGACGTGCTGAACTACACGGCGGAGCCCGGCACCCAGGTCGTGGAGAACCCGCCGGGCGCCGTCTCCGGGGCGCGGCCGCGCTCGCTCGAGTTCCGCGACGTGACCTTCGGCTACGGCAAGGGGGACGCTCCCCTCATCAGGGGCTTTTCCACCAAGGTCGAGGCGGGAAGGCGCGTGGCCCTGGTCGGCGCCTCGGGGTCGGGCAAGTCCACCCTCGCGCGCCTGGCCGCCGGCCTGTACCGGCCGTGGAGCGGCGCGATCCTCTTCGACGGGAAGCCTCGTGAAGCCTACGTGCGCGAGGAGATCTGCCGCGCCGTGTCCTACGTCGACCAGGACGTGGTGCTCTTCGAAGGCTCGGTGCGCGACAACCTCACGCTGTGGGACCCCGCGGCCGAGGAGGACGTCATCCGCGCGGCGGCGCGGCACGCCGCGATCGAGGACGAGATCGCCCAGCGCGGCGGCGGCCTCGACGCGCCGCTGCAGGAAGGCGCGCGCAACCTCTCCGGCGGGCAGCGCCAGCGCATCGAGATCGCCCGCGCGCTCGCGCGCGGGCCCTCCATCCTGATCCTCGACGAGGCGACGAGCGCGCTCGATTCGGCCACCGAATCCATCGTCGAGCACAACCTGCGCCGGCGCAGGACCACCTGCCTCGTCATCGCCCACCGCCTCTCCACGGTGCGCGACGCCGACGCCATCCTCGTCCTCGAGGGCGGAGCCGTCGTCGAACAGGGCACGCACGAGGAACTGGTCGCCATTCCGGACGGGCGCTATGCCGCGCTGGTGGCGAGCGAATCGGAGGCGGCGCAATGAAGAGGGCCGTCGCGGATCCCGGACTCGCCTTCCGCACGACGTCGCTGCCGGGCGCGTTGGCGCTCCTCACGCCCGCCCTCGGCGTCGCGGGCGAGGTGCCGCGGCCGGAGATCGCGGACGAGATCCTCGCCGTCGAGGAAGCGGCCACCAGCGTCGGGCTGCGCTCGCGCC
This sequence comes from uncultured Lysobacter sp., assembly GCA_964579785.1. GTDB lineage: Bacteria > Pseudomonadota > Gammaproteobacteria > Burkholderiales > Usitatibacteraceae > FEB-7. The sequence goes on from CAZOIB010000170.1 coordinate 23,960, forward strand.
GGGTGCTGCTCGACGGGCGGTGGTGGCTGCAGAGCGGCACGCCGATGCTCGCGCGCGTGGCGGAACGGCGGCGCGTGGCGCGCGAGGGCGACGGCGCCTACGCGAGCTTCGCCGGGTGGGTGGCGCTCGTTCCCCGGGCCATCGCCGGCTATCGCATGCGGGCGCTCGACGACGACGGCAACCCCGGGGTGGAGTGGCCGGTGGACGAGAGCACGGCGCAGCGCCTGGCGCCCTTCGCCTTCGCCTTCCACCGCCGCTTCGAGCCGCGGCCGATCCGCATCGCCGACGTCCTGCGTTTTGCGCTCCAACACGCGCGCGCCGACGTGGGCGTGCTCCTGGCGACGGGGCTGCTGGCGGCCCTGGCCGGTTTGCTGACACCGGTCGCCACCGGGCGCCTCATCGACAAGGCCATTCCCGCCGGGTCGGGATCCATGACGCTCGCGATCGTGGCCGGGCTCGCCGCCGCGGGGTTGGCCGCCATCGCGCTCGAGGTGCTGCGCTCGATCGCGGTGCTGCGCTTCGAGGCACGGACGTCGGTGGCGATGCAGGCGGCGGTGCTCGACCGCGTGATCGGCGCGCCGGCGAAGTTCTTCCGCGCCTACTCGAGCGGCGACCTCGCCATGCGCCTGGGCGCCGTGAACACCGTGCAGCGAACCGTGACCGGCGCCTCCATCGGCGCGTTCGTAGCGGCGATCTTCCTCACCACCAACCTGGTGCTCATGCTCACCTACAGCACGCCGCTCTCGGTGGCGGCGCTGGGCATCGTCGCGGTGGCGGCGATACTCTCGACCGTGATCGGCATCGCGCGGATCTCGCTCGGCCGGCGCATCGAGGCGACGGAGGGAAAGCTCTCCGCGATGTCCTACGAGTACTTCGCGGGCATCGCGAAGCTGCGCGCATCGGCTGCCGAGTCGCGGGCCTACACCAACTGGCTCGCGCGCTATCGGGACTACCGCGAACTGAACCGCGCGAGCGCCGGGCTCGCCAACCTCGAGTCCGTCCTGCTGTCGATCCTGCAGCCGGCGGCGGTGACGCTGGTCCTCTACCTCGCCTGGAAGCTGGGTGAGAGCCCGGCTTCGCGGGCGCTTTCCGTCGGCCAGTACGTCGCCTTCCAGGCAGCCATGTTCGGGCTGCTGGCCGGCGTGCAGGGCATCGTCGCGACGGCGCTCGACCTCGCGGCGCTGGCTCCGGCGTGGGAGCGCGCGCGACCGATCCTCGCGACACCTCCCGAGGACGGCGTGCGCGGCAAGATCCGCCACGAGCCGGAAGGCGCGATCGACTTCGTGGGCGTCACCTTCGCCTATCCCGGCGGCCCCGAGGTGCTGCGCGGCATCGACCTCTCGATACGGCCGGGCGAGTTCGTCGCGATCGTCGGCGCCAGCGGCTCGGGCAAGTCGACCCTGCTGCGCCTGCTGCTGGGCTTCGAGAATCCCGGGCAGGGCACCGTGCGCTTCGACGGCCGCGTCCTGCACGCCCTGGACCTGAGGAGCCTGCGCGGCCGCATCGGCACCGTCCTGCAAAGCGGGCGGCTCTGGGCCGGCGACATCCTCACCAACATCGTCGGCGCTTCCAGCCTCACGGTGGACGATGCGTGGGAGGCGGCGCGCGGCGCGGGCCTGGCGGCCGACATCGAGGCGATGCCGATGGGGATGTACACGCTCGTCGGCGAGGGAGTCAGCACGCTCTCCGGCGGGCAGCGCCAGCGCGTGCTGATCGCGCGCGCGCTCGTGGGTCAGCCGCGCATCCTGCTCCTCGACGAGGCGACGAGCGCGCTCGACAACCTGTCGCAGGCGGCGGTGCTGGAAACGCTGGAGAGACTGCAGGCGACCCGGGTGGTCATCGCGCACCGTCTCGCAACGGTGCGCAATGCCGACCGGATCGTGGTGATGGACGGCGGCCGGATCGTCCAGCAGGGGACGTTCCGGGACCTGGCCGCCCTGCCCGGCCCCTTCGCGGCCATGCTGGCCCGCCAGGTGGCGTGAGGGGCGGCGCGGGTCCTAGTTCTTCTTGGTGATGCTTTCGGCGGAGGCGATCTGCGTGTGCTCGCGCCTGCCGCTGACGGTGACCTTGTCGAGCTTCACGATCTGCTGCGGCTGCTCGCGCTTGGCCGTCACGGTGATCTTCTCGAGCTTCACGACCTGCTGGCCGCCGGCCACGGAATCGAGCTGCTGTTCCGAAAGCTCGCCTTCGGCTTGAACGGCGGTGTACTTATCCTTGTTCGACATGAGTCCTCCTGGCATTTGTTGCCGGGCTGGGGGCCCGGGCGGAAAAGACGATAACACAGGGTTGCGACGGAGCCCATCGTAGCCCGCGCGGCCCCCCGCGGCCCGGTTCGATTCCGCACCCGCAGTGCCGAATATTCAGCACAACCGGCGAAAGGGGGGCTAGCCGGCAACCACGACGAGGGTCAGCGCCAGCGCATTCGCGGCGACCACCGTCCAGCCGACCTGCTTGAGGCGGCGGGGGGAAAGCCCCAGGTGATTCACGACGATGGCGCCCGCCAAAGGCAGGCAGGCGGCCAGCGCGACCACGCGCCAGGCGGGCAGCCAGGCTGCGATCGCCAGGGCGCCCAGCAGCGCCAGCCAGCCCAGCCACATGGCGGCAGCCGGCATCCACGGCGTGGCGCCGGTCACCCGCGCCTTGATCGCGTGCACCGCAAGCGTGGCGACCACGGTCGTCACGAACCACAGCGGGACCGGTCCCCAGAGGAGCACGCCCGTCGCGCCACCCGCGGCGGCGACCGGCAGGTGCATCGCGGAAAAGGCCGCGGCGGCAATGACTTCACCGGCCAGGCTCTTGAGATTCCCGCCGAGCACGACGGGCACGAGGCACAGCGCCAGAGCGGCCGGAACAAGGGCCAGCCAGCGGGCCTCGGACGGGGAAAGCCACAGGGCGGCCAAGCCGGCGGCGGCACCCAGGCCACCGAGAATCGCGAGCAGCCGGCGCGCGGCTCCCGCCTGCTCCTGCTGCGCGCGCTTGCCGCGCATGCCCAGCAGCACGACGAGCGGCTCGTTGGCGACGAAGAGCAGCATCGCCGCCGCAACGAAGAGCCACGATGCCACTCCCGCCGACCCGAGGACGAGTCCGGAGAGCAGGGGAAAACCGAGCTCGGCGTAGGCGCCGTGCTCGCGCGGAATGAGGGGCTTGCTCATTGCCCCGGCAGGACGATACGCGACGCGCCCCCGCCGAGATCCATCATCAAGGCATTGATCCGCTTGACGAACCCGGCCGGGTCGTCGAGCTGGCCGCCTTCCGCGAGCAACGCCTGGTCGAAGAGCACCGCCGCCCAGTCGTCGAAGCGGGCTTCCTCCGTGTCCAGCTTTTGCACCACGGGGTGCTTCGGGTTGATCTCGAGGATCGGCTTCATGGCCGGCACGCCCTGCCCCGCGGCCTTGAGGAGCCGCGCCAGGTTCGCGCTCACGTCATGCTCGTCCGCGACCAGGCAGGCGGGCGATTCGGTGAGGCGATGCGTCACGCGCACTTCCTTCACGCGCTCCCCGAGGCTCGCCTTGATGCGCGCGATGAGTTCCTTCAGCTCCTCCGCCTCCTGCTCCACCGCCTTGCGCTCGCTCTCGTCCTCGAGCCCGCCGAGATCGAGGCCGCCCTTGGCGACCGATACCAGCGCCTTGCCCTCGAACTCGGTGAGGTGGCTCACCACCCACTCGTCGACGCGATCGGCAAGCAGGAGCACCTCGATGCCCTTCTTGCGGAAGACCTCGAGATGCGGGCTGTTCTTCGCGGCGTTGAACGTGTCGGCCGTGACGTAGTAGATCTTGTCCTGCCCGGTCCTGGCGCGCGCGACGTAGTCGGCCAGCGCCACCGTTTCGTCCGCGGTATCGGCGTGCGTCGAGGCGAAGCGCAGCAGCCCGGCGATCTTCTCCTTGTTGGCGTAGTCCTCGCCGATGCCCTCCTTCAGCACGCGGCCGAACTGCTCCCAGAATTTCGTGTACTTGTCCCGCTCGTCCCTGGCCAGGTTCTCCAGCAGGCCCAGGATCTTGCGCGTGCAGCCGGCGCGGATCGCCTCGATGTCCTTCGACTCCTGCAGGATCTCGCGCGAGACGTTGAGCGGCAGGTCGCTGGAATCGACCACGCCGCGCACGAAGCGCAGATAGACCGGCAGGAGCTGCTCGGCGTCGTCCATGATGAACACGCGCCGCACGTAGAGCTTCACGCCATGGCGGGCGTTGCGGTCCCACAGGTCGAACGGCGCGCGCGACGGGAGGTAGAGGAGGTGCGTGTACTCGGCCTTGCCCTCGACGCGCGCGTGCGTCCAGGCGAGCGGGTCCTCGAAATCGTGGCCGACGTGCTTGTAGAACTCCCGGTACTGCTCGTCCGTGATGTCGGTCTTGGCACGCGCCCACAGGGCGGAGGCCTGGTTGACCGTCTCGGGCTCGGCGAGCTTTTCCTGCTTGCCTTCCTTCCACTCCTCCTTCGGCATGCGGATGGGCTGCACGATGTGGTCGGAGTACTTGCGGATGATCGCGCGCAGGCGCGTGCCCTCGAGGAGGTCTTCCTGGCCGTCGCGCAGGTGCAGGGTGATCTCGGTCCCGCGGGCAGCCCTCTCCACCACGTCGACGACGAACTCGCCGCCGCCGTCGGACTCCCAGCGCACGCCCTGGCCGGGGTTCTCGCCAGCGCGGCGGGTGAGCACCGTCACCTTGTCGGCGACGATGAAGGACGAGTAGAAGCCCACGCCGAACTGGCCGATGAGGTGCGCGTCCTTCTGCTGGTCGCCCGTCAGCTGGGAAAAGAATTCCCGCGTACCGCTCTTGGCGATGGTGCCCAGGTTGGTGATGGCCTCCTCGCGGTTCATGCCCACGCCATTGTCGGCGATGGTGAGCGTGCGGGCCTCGCGGTCGTAGTCGATGCGGATCGCGAGATCCGCGTCCGCCTCGAAGAGGCCGGGATTGTGCAGGGCCTCGAAGCGCAGCTTGTCGCACGCATCGGACGCGTTCGAGATCAGCTCGCGCAGGAAGATCTCGCGGTTCGAGTAGAGCGAATGGATCATGAGGTGAAGCAACTGCTTCACCTCGGCCTGGAAGCCGCGGGTTTCGCGTTCGGCAGCAGGGGCGGTGGCGTCGGTCACGGCGGGGCTCCTTGGGTGTTTCGAGTTCGGAAAGCCCCAGATGTTGCGGCGCTACCGCCGGATTTCAACCCCCCATCAGGCGGGCGGGGCCTTGCGCAGCTGTTCCCGCTGTTCCTTGGTGAGCACCGACTCGGCCTTGGCGCGCGCCTCGAGCCGGGCCTCGAACATCTGCTTGTGCACGGCCGCACCCTCGTCGTAGAGCTTCTTCGCGGCGGCCACGTCGACCGGGCCGGACTTGGCCAGGTCCTGCCCTTTCCAGCGGGTCTCGCGCAGCGATGCCATCAACGCATGGTTCCTGCGCTGCAGGTCGCGGCGGATCTCCTTCATCCGGCCGCGCTGCTCGTCGGTCAGGTTGAGCGCCTCGAGATCCTTCAGGCCGGGACCGCCCATCCTGCCGGCTCCTCCGTGCCTGCCGCCCATCATGCCGGGGCCGTGGCCGCGGCCGCCCATTGCCTGGCCCATGGGGCAATCCGCTCCGCCCTTCATCCCGGGCCCCATGCCCTGCCCCCCCATGCCCGGGCCCATGCCGGGATGGTTCATGCCGCCTCCCATCTGGGCGGCGGCGACAGTGGAAAGGCAGGCGGCCGCGAGGGCGGCGAGCGCGAATCTGGTTTTCATGACTGGACTCCTGTGCGAATGTTGACTGCATTGCGCGTCACGGGAGCGACGCGTCGATGCCGAAAATATACGCGCCGGCGCTTGGGAAATGCGCGCGGAGTTGTATCGAACCGTAACCGCGCGCGGCGGGTGGCGATCTAGCGGAATCTGCGCAGGAACTCAAATGTCGCGGCGCAGGCGAGGCCGGCGTCGACCGCATCCACCGTCTCCGCCGGGTTGTGGCTCACGCCGCCGGCGCCGCAGCGCACGAACAGCATGCCGGCTTGCGTCACCTCCGCCATCACCATCGCGTCGTGGCCGGCTCCGCTGGGAAGCCTGCGCACGGGCAGTCCCGTGGCCGCGACCGCCTGCGCGAGCAGGTCCTGGAGGCGCGGCGAACAGGGCGTGGCGCGCACCGCATGGGTCTTCGTGCATTCGACCGCCACCCCGCGGCGCGAGGCGATGGCAGCGAACGCCGCGAAGACGTCGCGCTCCGCCGCCTCGCGCACGGGATCCTCGCCGGAACGGATGTCCACGGTGAAGTCGACCTGTCCCGGGATGACATTGCCGGTTCCGTCCTTCACCTCGAGCACGCCGACGGTGCCCACCAGTCCGGGAACGGACTTCGCACGGGACTCGACCGCGCTCACCATCTCCGCCGCGGCGGCAAGCGCGTCGTGGCGCATCGGCATCGGCACGGTGCCGGCGTGACCCGCGGCGCCGGCCACGCGCACGCGATGGCGCGTGCCACCGGCGATGGTGGTCACGACGCCGAGGGCGATTCCCTCCTCGAGCAGCACCGGCCCCTGCTCGATGTGCACTTCCAGGTAGGCCGCGATGGCGGCGGGATCGCACGGGCTTGCGGCAATGGCCGCCGGGTCCAGCCCGGCCGCGCGCATCGCCGCGTCGAAGCGCACGCCATCGGCATCGCGCCGCTCGAGCAGCGCGCGATCGAACTTGCCGAGGAGCGCGCGGCTGGCGAGGAAACTCGTCTGGAAGCGCGCACCTTCCTCGTCGGCGAAGGCCACGACCTCGATCGCGTGCGCGAGTCGTTCGCCGCGGCGATGCAACTCGGCCACGCAGGCAATCGGGACGAGGATGCCGAGGATGCCGTCGTACTTGCCGCCATTGCGCACGGAATCGAAGTGCGACCCGGTGACGACGGCCTTGGCCCCCGGCGCCGCTCCTTCGTAGCGGCCGATGACGCTACCTGCGCCGTCGGTGCGGACCTTCATGCCGGCCGCCCGCATCCACTCCGCGAGCTGCTGCGCAGCCGCGCCGTGCGCCGGCGTGAGCCAGGTGCGGGTGTAGTGATCCGGTGAATCGCTGTGGCGGGCGAGGGCCGCGGCACGATCGAGGATAGCGCGCCCGGCTGCGGCCAATGCATCGGCGGCGGCATTCATGGCTAGAATTCTCGCACGCATGGCCCCGCCTTCCTCCTTCCTGCTGCCACCCGGATCGCCCGACCCGGCCTGGGTGGAACGCGAGTACAACAACCGCGACCTCGTGCCGGAGCATCCGCAGGTCTTCACGCGCTGGGAGCGGGATTCCGCGTACGTGCGCGAAACGCTGCCGGGGCGTCTCGACCTGCCTTATGGCCCCGAGGCCCGCCAGCGCATCGATCTCTTCCCGGCCAAGGACAGCGACCGGTTGCTGGTGTTCCTCCACGGCGGCTACTGGCGCGGCCTCGACAAGCGCCTGTTCGCCTGGCTTGCCCCGGCGTGGGTGGCCGAGGGCGCGAGCGTGGCCCTGGTGAACTACCGGCTCTGTCCGGCGGTGCGCATAGCGGACATCGTCGACGATGCCATCGCCGCCGTGAACTGGATCGCGGCGAATGCGGCGGCGCACGGTTGCGGTGCCGGACGCATCGTGCTCGCCGGCCACTCCGCCGGCGGGCACCTCGTAGCCGCCGTGCTGGCGGCGGCGCGGGAGCGCTTCACGTTCGCGCCGGCGCGCATCGCCGGGGGCGTGCCGATCAGCGGCATCGTCGATTTCTCGCCGCTGCCGCATTTTTCCGGCAACGCGGACCTGAAGCTCGATGCCGCTTCCGCGCGCGCGCTGGACCTGCACGACCGGCTGCCGACGATCGCCGCGCCGCTGGTCGTGGCGGTCGGCGGCCGGGAGAGCGGCGAGTTCATCCGCCAGTCGCGCCTCATCGCCGCGCGCTGGTCGGCCCAGGTGCGCTCCCTGCACATCCTGCCGGGCCTGCACCACTTCAGCATCCTCGAGGCGCTCGCCGAACGCGGCCAGCCCCTGCACGCCGCAACGCTCGCCCTCTTCGCAGAATCGGGGTCAGATTAATTTGCCCAAAACAGAGCCAAAGTAATCTGACCCCGATTCTCACCGGTATAATTTAGCTCTTTGATTTGCAAGGACTTCCCGCGTGCCCGCGCAAGACCTGTCCAGGCTCCAGATCGACCGCGACGCGAAGTCCGTTGCCGGCAGGCGCCGCCCGCGATCGCTGAAGTGGCCGATCGGCATCGCCATCGTCGTCGCACTCGCCGGGTTCGGCGCCTTTCGCTGGGCGAATACCCCGGCGACCGTGGAAGTCGCCACGGTCACCAGCGCCTTCCCCTCGCAGGGTTTCACGGTGCTCAACGCCACCGGGCGCGTCGTCGCGTGGCGCAAGGCCGCGGTCTCCACCAAGGCCACGGGCCGCCTCGAATGGCTGGGGGTGCAGGAAGGCTCGCGCGTGAAGGCCGGGGAAGTGATCGCGCGGCTGGAGAGCCTCGACGTCGGCGCCACCCGTGACTCGGCCCTGGCCTCGGTGACCGCCGCGAAGGCGAATCTCGAGCAGGGCGAAGCGGAACTGCGCGAAGCCGAGTCCGCGTACCGGCGGGCCCAGGATCTCTACACGAAGAAGTTCATCTCCGAGTCCTCGCTCGACACCGCCAAGGCCCGCGCCGAGAAGGCGCGCGCCTCGGTCTCGAGCCTCAGGGCAGCCATCGGCGTCGCGGAGGCCAACGTGCGCTCGGCGAGCGTGTCGGTGGAGCAGACCCTCATCCGCGCGCCCTTCGACGGCGTCGTGCTCACCAAGAACGCCAACGTCGGCGACATCATCACGCCCTTCTCCTCCGCCGCCGATTCCAAGGGCGCGGTGGTGAACATGGCGGACATGGACACGCTCGAGGTCGAGGCGGACGTTTCCGAAGCCGCCATCGGGAAGATCCGGCTCGGCATGCCCGCGGAGATCCAGCTGGACGCCTATCCGGAACTGCGCCTGCTTGGCGAGGTCTCGCGCATCGTACCCACCGTGGACCGCAGCAAGGCGACCCTCCTCGTGAAGGTGAAGTTCACGGAAAAGGACGCGCGCGTGCTGCCCGACATGAGCGCCAAGGTGGGCTTCCTGCAGCGCGTCCCCGCGGCGAACGAGCGCAAGGCGGTCACCGCGGTGCGTCCCGAGGCGGTGGCGAAGCGCGGCGAGCGCTCCGTGGTCTTCGTCCTCGACAAGGACAACCGGGTGAAGGAGACGTCGGTCACCGTGGCGCGCAAGCTCGGCGACCTCCTGGAGATCTCCGGAGCGAAGCCGGGCGACAAGGTGGCGCTCTCGCCGCCGGCGAAGCTCGCCGACGGCGCGATCGTGGTGCTCGCCAGGAAGTGAACGCCGCCGCGCAGGCGCCTGCGCGCCCCATCGTCCAGATCACCCGCCTCGCCAAGGGCTACCGGCGCGGCGGCCAGGACGTGCCCGTCCTCTTCGACATCACCCTCGACATTCCCGAGGGCGACTTCATCGCGCTCATGGGGCCGTCGGGTTCTGGCAAGTCGACGCTCCTGAACCTCATCGCCGGCATCGACAAGCCGGATGCGGGGGAGCTGCTGGTGGGCGGCGAGGACATCACGAAGCTTTCCGAATCGGCGCTCGCGGACTGGCGGGCCGCAAACGTCGGCTTCGTGTTCCAGTTCTACAACCTGATGCCGGTGCTGGACGCGTTCGAGAACGTGGAGCTGCCGCTGCTGCTCACCGCCCTCTCGCGGCGCGAGCGGCGCGAGCGGGTCGAGATGGCGCTGGCACTCGTGGGACTGGCGGACCGCATGGAGCACTACCCCAACGAACTCTCCGGCGGCCAGCAGCAGCGCGTGGCCATCGCGCGCGCCTTCATCGCCGACCCCACCATCATCGTCGCCGACGAGCCGACCGGCGACCTCGACCGCAAGAGCACCGGCGAGGTCCTCGCCCTGCTGCGGCGCCTGAACGCCGAGATGGGCAAGACCATCATCATGGTCACGCACGACTGGCACGCCGTGGAAAGCGCACGGCACGTGGTGCACCTCGAGAAGGGCGAGCTCGTGGACGCGCCAGCGGGGCATTGATGTACTACCTCAAGCTCGTCTTCAAGAACATCTTCCGCCACAAGCTGCGGAGCCTTCTCACGCTCACGGGCCTGGTGGTGGCGATCCTCGCGTTCGGCCTCATGCAATCGGTCGTGAACGCCTGGTATGCGGGTTCCGAGATGGCCTCGGCGCAGCGGTTGATCGCGAGGAACGCCACGTCGCTCGTCTTTCCGCTGCCGATCTACTACCGCGACCGCATCAGGAGCATCGAAGGCGTCACCGCGGTCTCCATCTCCAACTGGTTCGGCGGCATCTACAAGGACATGTCGCCGGCGAACTTCTTCGCCCAGTTCGGCGTCGACCACGAGAATTTCTTCGACCTGTATCCCGAGTTCCGCATCAACCCCGAGGAACTGCTCGCCTTCAAGAAGGACCGCCGCGGCGCCATGGTCGGGCGGCTGCTGGCGGACCAGCACGGCTTCAAGGTCGGCGACGTGATCCCGGTGAAGGGCACGATCTACCCCGGCAACTGGGAATTCGTGGTGCGCGGCATCTACGAGCCGAAGGACGAGACCACGATCACGCGGCAGATGTACTTCCACTGGGACTACTTGAACGAACAGGTGAAGAAGATGTATCCCCGCCGGGCCGAACAGGTGGGCGTCTTCGTCATCCAGATCGCCGACGGTTCGCGTGCGGCGGAAATCAGCCAGACGGTCGACCGGGAGTTCCGCAACTCGCTGGCGGAGACGCTTACCGAAACGGAGAAGGCGTTCCAGCTCTCCTTCATCGCACAGACGGAGACGATCGTCGTCGCCATCCGCATCGTCTCGTTCGTGGTGATCGTGATCATCTTCGCCGTCGTCGCCAACACCATGGCGATGACCGCGCGCGAGCGGCTGGCGGAATACGCGACCCTCAAGGCGCTCGGCTTCGGCCCCGGCTTCGTCGCGGCGCTGATCGTGGGGGAGTCGCTCATGATCACCACGCTCGGGGGCGCGCTCGGGATACTCGCCACTTATCCGGCGGCTGCCGGCTTCAAGGCGGCGATGGGCTCGTTCTTCCCGGTGTTCAAGGTGGCTCCCGAGACGGTGGCGATGCAGGCGGCCAGCGCTCTCGTGGTGGGCCTGCTGGCGGGGCTGCTGCCTTCCATCAGGGCGGCGCGGGTGAAGATCGTGGACGGACTGCGCTACATCGGATGAAGATCCCGCTCTCCTACATCTTCCGCAACCTGTGGACGAGGAAGCTCACCACGCTCCTCACCGCCGGCGGCATGGCGCTCGTGGTGTTCGTGTTCGCCGCGGTCCTGATGCTCGATGCAGGGCTGCGGCAGACGCTGGTGTCCACCGGCAGCTACGACAACGCCGTGCTGCTGCGGCCGGCCGCGCTGACGGAGATCCAGAGCGCCGTGTACCGCGACCAGGCCTCGCTCGTCGAGACGCTCCCCGAGGTCGCCCGCGGCGACGACGGCACGCCGCTGGTCTCGAAGGAGACCATCGTGCTCATCGCCATCCCCAAGCGCGGCAGCACCAAGCCCGCGAACCTCGTCGTGCGCGGCATGCCCGCGATGGGAATCCGGCTGCGCCCGCAGGTAAAGATCGTCGACGGGCGCATGTTCCGCCCGGGGACGTCGGAAGTCGTCGTGGGCCGCGCCATCTCCGACGGCTTCGACGGCACCGGCATCGGCGAGATGCTGCGCTTCGCGGGACGCGAGTGGACGGTGGTCGGCACCTTCGACGGCGGCAAGAGCGGGTTCGACTCCGAGATCTGGGGCGACGTCGACCAGATGCTGCAGGCCTTCCGTCGCTCGGCCTACTCCTCGGTGCTCGTGCGCCTGGGAGGCGCCGGCCAGTTCGAGGACTTCAAGGCGCGCATCGCCGCCGACCAGCGCCTCATCCTGGAGGTGAAGCAGGAGCCGCTCTTCTACCAGGAGCAGTCGAAGTCGCTCTCCACGTTCATCAGCTACCTGGGCATCGCGCTGTCCGTCATCTTCTCCATCGGTGCGATGATCGGCGCCATGATCACCATGTACGCAGCGGTCGCCAACCGCACGGCGGAGATCGGGACCCTGCGCGCGCTTGGTTTCCGGCGCACGAGCATCCTCGCGGCATTCCTCACCGAGTCGCTACTGCTCGCCCTCGTCGGCGGCATCGCGGGCCTCGGGCTCGCCTCGTTCCTGCAGGCCTTCACCATCACGACCATGAACTTCCAGAGCTTCAGCCAGCTCGCCTTTGGCTTCCACCTGACGCCCTCCATCGCCGCCGCCACGCTCGCCTTCTCGCTCTTCATGGGGCTGGTGGGCGGGTTCCTTCCCAGCGTGCGCGCGGCGCGGCTGGAAATCGTCGACTCCCTGAGGGCGGCATGAGCGCGCGCCTCCTCGTGACCTACCGTGTCGCCGCCGGAGCCGCCGACATCGAGGCGCGCGCCCGCGCGCTCGCCGCCGAGCAGAGCGTGGAGATGCCGGTAGACGCGATCCGCGATACGCGTGTGCTGGACGAGGTCGTGGCGAGCGTCGAGTCGGTACGCCCCGCGGGTGGCGCCTTCGAGGTGGTGCTCGGCCTTGCCTCCGCGACGACGGGGAACGAGGCCTCCCAGCTCGTCAACATGCTGTTCGGCAATTGTTCGCTGCAGCCGGAGGTGGAGTTGCTCGATGTCGCTTTCCCGCCGGGATACGCGCGCAGCTTTCCGGGACCCGCCTTCGGCATCGCAGGACTACGCGCGAAGGTCGCGGCGCCGTGGCGCGCGCTCACCTGCACGGCCCTCAAGCCGCAAGGCTCGCCCATCGAACACCTCGCGCAACTCGCCGGCACCTTCGCGCGCGCAGGCGTCGACGTGATCAAGGACGACCACGGGCTGGCAAACCAGGCGTACTCGCCGTTCGCCGAGCGCGTTCCCGCCGTGCAGCGCGCTATCGACGCAGCCAATCGCGAAACCGGTGGCAGCACGCTCTATGCGCCGACTTTTTCCGGCGGGCCGAAGACGCTGGCGGCGCAGGCGCACATTGCCAGGGACTGCGGCGTGCAGGTGGCGCTGGTGGCGCCGATGCTCGTGGGGCTGCCGGTGTTCGTGGAGATGCGCCGCGAGTTCGGCCTGGCGCTCCTCGCCCACCCGGCCTTCGCCGGCGCATCGCGCGTCGCTCCCGCTCTGCTGCTCGGCAAGCTCTTCCGCCTGTTCGGGGCGGACGCGACGATATTCCCGAACCACGGCGGCCGCTTCAGCTACAGCCGCGACACCTGCCTCGCCATCGCCGCGGCGGCACGCGATCCGTGGGAGGACTTGCAGTCCACGCTCCCGGTCCCCGCGGGTGGCATGAGCGTGGAGCGCGTGCCGGAGATGCTCGCCGACTACGGAAACGATACGATGCTGCTGATCGGGGGCGGGTTGCTGACGGCGGGAGAAGCGCTCTTCGAGCGCAGCCGCGAGTTCGTGGCGAAAGTCGCCACGCTGGAGAAAGGCGCATGACCGACAAGCCCGTGCGGCACCACACCGGCACCTTCCACTGGGAGGACGTCGAAGTGCTCGCCTACAAGCAGGAAGGAACCGCGCCCTTCAGGGACGTCACGCGCCAGGTGCTGTTCGACGACCCCGCGATGGCCACGCAGCTGCGCTACTTCGAGGTGGCCCCGGGCGGGTGGACCACGCTCGAGCGCCATGAGCACGTGCACAACGTCATGGTGATCCGCGGCCGGGGCCGCTGCCTGGTGGGGGAAGCAGCCTACGATCTCGCAGCTAACGACCTCGTGAGCGTTCCGCCAATGACCTGGCACCAGTTCCACGCCGCGGCCGACGCGCCGCTGGGATTCCTCTGCCTCGTCAGCCGCGAACGCGACCGTCCGCAGTTGCCAACGGATGCAGACCTCGCCCGTCTTTTCGCCCTGCCGATAGTCGCATCGCTCGCGCGCCGCTGACCCGCTTCGGCAGGTGCCGCGAATTGTGGAATGATTGGCGTAGTTGCGTCCGAACGACTATCCGAAAACGGCACTGCCGTCGACCCTACCTGCTGACGGCTCCACCGCCCGCTTCGCGAAGATTCCATGATCCCATTCCCATCGCCGCGCGTGCCTCGCCTGGCCATCCAGCTGCTCTGCACGTTGGTCTGCGGCGCGCATTTCGCCGCGCTCGCCGCCGCGCCGAAGCCCTACGGCGATCCCGCCACCCCGGTCGCCGGGACGGCGCTCGGCGTTGCCATCCATACCCGCGATGCGGAGGAACTGCGCTACGTCGTCCTGAAGCAACTAACCGACAACTACGCTCGCGAGAAGGGCATCGAAGAGTCGCCTGCGGAGAAGGATGCCTACGTCGCGACCATGGAAGAAATCCGGCGGCGCGACCGCCGCGAGAAGCAGGCACGGCACGACGACCTGGCGCGCAAGCTGGGCTCCGGCACGCTGCCGAAGGCCGAACGCGAGAAGATCGCCGCGGAAATCGACGCACTCGACAAGCTGATGGCCACGCTCGCCGGCATGGAAGCCGAAGCCGCCAGGAACCCGCAGGAAACCCGTGCCGCCCGGGAGCAGATCGCCGCCGCCTTCATCCGCCAGTGGAAGATCCACCGCGAGCTGCACCGCCAGTACGGCGGGCGGATCGTCTACCAGCAGGGCGGGCCGGAGCCCCTGGATGCTACTCGCCGCTTCCTCGAGGAATCGCAGGCGAGGGGCGACTTCGCGATCGTGGACAAGAGCCTCGAGACGGCGTTCTGGAGGTACTACCGCAACGACGCCATCCACTCCTTCTACAAGCCCGGGAGCCCCGAGAAAGCGAAGGCATTCGCGGCGCCGCCATGGCAAGGGGGCGGTGCGGAGGCGATACGTAAACCATGAGACGTTTCCTCGCCAGCCTGCTCGCCGCCGCCGGCGTGCTGCTCGGCGGCTGCGCCGCCACGGTGCTGAATGCGCCGCCGCCTGCCGATCCACCCGGCCGCTACGTCGCGTTGACCGCGCCGATCATCGCGCTCGGCGACTCGCAGGAACACGAGTCCACCGGCTTCCCGCTCGTCGACAACGACAGCGGCGTGGACACCTACGTCGAGGTGGCGCAACGCCCGCCGGAGGCGCCCCTCTTCAGCCGGCGCATCCTCGAGTGGGTCGTCGAGAACCATCAGTCGGAGCCCGTGCTGCACCTGGGCGACGTGCTCGACATGTCCTGCCGGTCGGAAATGCAGCGCGTGGAGAAGCTGGGCCTCGCGATGAAGCAGCCGGGGGCCATATTGCCCGGCAACCACGACGGGCTGCTCTTCGGCATCTTCAACTACGACGTCTCCAACCTCGTCACCGACTTCGACGCACGGCGCTGGAACATGGGCTGCCGCAAGCCGCTGGGCGAGGGCGTGGCCACGCTGGCGGACGCGCGCGGGCA
>CAZOIB010000171.1:0-5463 GCA_964579785.1 uncultured Lysobacter sp.
GTCGGGCGTGTACACGCCATCGGTGTCGCGCAGGCCGAGGTAGGCCTTCATGCCGCGCGCCGCCTTGCGCCCGGCGCCCATGGCCTGGATCACCGTGGCCGCGCCGGTGACGATGTCGCCGCCGGCGTAGACGCCGGCAATGGAGGTGGCGAGCGAGTCGTCGGTCTGGATGTAGCCGCGCTTGTTGAGCTTCAACTTGGCCGTCTGGCCCAGGATCGGGTTCGCGTTCGTGCCGATGGCGAAGACGACCATGTCGGTCTCGATTTCGAACTCGCTGCCGGGCACGGGCACCGGGCGGCGGCGGCCGGAGTCGTCCGGCTCGCCCAGTTCCATGCGCACGCAGCGCATCGCCCGGACGGCCTTCTTCTCGTCGCCCAGGAGTTCCACCGGGCTCGTGAGCCAGTGGAACTGGACGCCCTCCTGCTCGGCGTGATGCACCTCCTCCACCCGTGCGGGCGCCTCGGCCTTCGTGCGCCGGTAGACGCAGTAGACGTCTTCCGCGCCCAGGCGCATCGACACGCGCATGGCATCCATCGCCGTGTTGCCGGCGCCGATCACCGCCACGCGCTTGCCGGGCTGCAGGGGCGTGTCGAAGTTCGGGAAGTCGCGCGCCCGCATGAGGTTGGCGCGCGTGAGCAGTTCGTTGGCGGAGAGCACGCCGTTCAACGACTCGCCCGGAATGCCCATGAAGCTCGGATAGCCAGCGCCCGTGCCGATGAACACGGCGTGGAAGCCCATTTCCGTGATCATCTGTTCGATCGTGAACAGGCGTCCGACCAGGGTGTTGCACTCGAAGCGGATGCCGAGCCGGCGCAGCTTGTCGATCTCCGCGTCGATGACGTCGTTGGGCAGGCGGAAATCCGGGATGCCGTACTTGAGCACGCCGCCGGGCTGGTGGAACGCCTCGTACACCACGACCTCGCAGCCGGCCTTGGCCATGTCGGCGGCGCAGGCCATGCCCGCGGGACCGGCGCCGACGATGCCGACGCGGTAGCCGCTGGGCTCGATATAGGGGATGTTGGCCCAGCCTTCCTTGATGGCCATGTCGCCCACGAAACGCTCGAGTCGCCCGATCGCCACGGGTTCCAGCGAGTCGCCCACCGTGCACACGCCTTCGCACTGGTTCTCCTGCGGGCAGACGCGCCCGCAGATGGAGGGCAGGAGGTTGGTGTCGGTGATGATGTCGTAGGCGCCGTGGTAGTGCTTCTCGGCGATCTTCTGGATGAAGCCGGGGATGTCGATGCCAACCGGGCAGCCGCGCACGCAGGGCTCGTCCGCGCACATCAGGCAGCGGTCGGCCTCGACCAGCGCCTCCTCGAGACGGTAGCCGAGGGAGACTTCCTCGAAGTTGTGCGCCCTGACCTGCGGATCCTGCTCCTGGACGGGCGTGCGTTCCTGGGGGATCGTGCGGATCGTTTTCTTCTTGGCCATGGTTGCCGTGCTCCTGGGTTCTTTCAGCCGTCCGTGGAAGGCCGGTCGTCGATCGCCGCCACGGGCTCCGGCGCCGCGGACCCGTCGCTCCGGATGCGGCAGCTTTCCTGGAAGCGCTCCAGCGCTTCCTTCTCGGCGGTGCGATAACGGCCGAGCCGGGACATGAGGTCGTCGAAATCGACCAGGTGGCCATCGAAGTCGGGGCCGTCCACGCAGGCGAACCTGACCGTCTCCCCGATCTTCACGCGGCAGCCGCCGCACATCCCGGTGCCGTCGACCATGACCGGGTTCAGGCTCACCATCGTGCGGATCTTGTGCGGGCGGGTCGCCTCGGCGCAGCCCTTCATCATCACCGGCGGGCCGATGGCCACCAGTTCCTCGATGTCGGCATGCTTCCCGATCGCCTGCTTGATCCCTTCGGTCACCAACCCCTTGATGCCCGCCGACCCGTCGTCCGTGCAGAGGATCAGTTCGTCGCAGCAGGCGCGGAACTTGTCCTCCCAGAAGACCAGCCCGCGGTTGCGGAAGCCGAGCACGCCGATCACGTAGGCGCCGCTTTCCTTCCACGCCCGGGCCTGCGGAAAGATGGGAGCGACGCCGAGGCCGCCGCCCACGCAGACCACCTTCTTCTTGCCGCCGATGTGGCTGGGAATGCCCATGGGCCCTACCACCGCATGCAGCCGGGTGCCGACCCGGCAGTTCTGCTGCATTTCCCGGGTGGTCTTGCCGACGGCCTGGATCACCAGCGTGATCGTGCCCGCCTCGCGGTCGAAATCGGCGATGGTCAGCGGAATGCGCTCGCCCTGCTCGTGCTCCATCACGATCACGAACTGGCCGGCCTTGGCGGCCTTGGCCATCATCGGATGCCGCACCTCGAGCAGGTACGTCACGTCCGAGAAATCCTCGCGCGCAACGATCTCGTAGGTTGTCGATTCGACCGGCTGCATGGTGTTCCCCTCCTCGGCTGCGGATGCTGGTTGCATCGCGCCCGTGGCCCGGGACCCCAAGCCCGGGGCGGGCACTGCATATTGGACTTTGGTGACATTACGGGGGTGACCGGTCCCCCCAGTTGATCTGACGCAACTTGCCGGAGGGTTTCCGGGCGCGCGCGATCGGTCAGCGGGATCCGGCCACGCGTGCGCGGGCCGTGGCCAGCGCCGATTCCAGGTAGGCCGCGTAGAAATCGGGGAGGAGCATGCCCTTGAGCGGCTCCGCAACCGGCCGGCCCCGCGAGTCCCAGAACGCCACCTCGGGCGCCGCCCGGACTCCGTTGAGACGCGCGATGGCGTCATGGGTGGTCAGCTTGCCGTCGAAGTCGATGATGCCGTCGTCACTGCCGAGGTTTACCTGACGCATGATGGCCCGGCTGGCCTGGGCGGGATCGCGCAGCATCGGCAGCAGATGCGCGCGGCGCACTTCGCTGCAGTACGGGCACCGCGGCAGGCTGAACAGGATCAGGAACGGAATCCGCCGCTCCCGTGCCAGACTGGCATCGCCACGCAAGTCGGTCACGAGCGGGAGATCCGGTGCTTCCGCCGCACGCAATGCCGGGGCGGCCGCCAATGCGGACAAGGCGAGAATCAGTTCCCGCCGCTTCATGCCCGGCGACTCAGGCGATGCCGGCGTTGCCGTCGACCCCGACCAGCTTCGGGAGGTTCAACTTCACCGGCGGGATGGTCTTGCGGTCCTTGAGATAGGTGGTGACGACGTCCCAGATGGGCTCGCCCTTCGCGCCCTCATGGACAGGCGCCCAGCCGGCCACCTTGTAGCTGCGGCCGGGATCGATCGGCTTGCCCGCCAGGCGCATGTCGGAGATGCGCTTGCCCATCGCCGCGCCGGGAGTGCACGTGTAGGTGAGACCGCCGACACGGACCATGTCGCCGCCCTGCTGGTAGTAGGGATCGGGGTTGAACAGGTTGTCGCAGACATCCTCGAGGATCGTCTTGATCATCTCGCCCGTCACGTCGTTCAGCGACGTCTGCGGATAGGTGATCGCGGTCCAGTCCATGACGTGGTCCAGCGTGATCGCCTGGCCGGGCAGGAGCGTCGTGCCCCAGCGGAAGCCGGGCGAGAAGGCGATCTCGGCGCCTTTCACCTGCATCAGGGCTTCCAGGATGACCTGGTCGACGGTGCCGTTGAAGTTGCCGCGGCGGTAGAGCAGCCCCTCGGTGACGGCAAGCTTCTGGCCGAGCTTCGCCTCGTGCGGCGCGCGGATCCTCTGGATGATGGCGGCCATCGCCGGGTCCGGCGCGAGAAGGTTCGCGAAGACCGGCAGCAGCCGGTACTTCCAGCCCGCAAGCTTGCCCTCCTTCACGTCGAAATCCATCACGCCGAGGAACTTGGCGTTGCTTCCCGCGTTGGTGACCAGGGTCACCCCCTTGGCGTTCCTCACCTCCACCGGCTGCGGCACCCCGTCGTGCGTGTGGCCACCGAGGATCGCGTCGATGCCGGTGACCCGGCCCGCCAGCTTCACGTCGACGTCCATCCCGTTATGCGACAGCAGGACGACGAGCTGCGCTCCCTTGCCGCGCACCTCGTCGACCACCTTCTGCATTTCCGCTTCCTTGATGCCGAACGTCCACTCCGGGACCAGATGGCGCGGATTGGCGATGGGGGTGTACGGGAACGCCTGGCCGATGATGCCGACCGCCACCCCGTTGACCTGCCTGATCACGTAAGGCGGGAAGACCGGGTCGCCGAAGTCGGTCGTCGCCACGTTCTGCGCGACGAAGTCGACTTTCCCCTTGAAGTCCTTGGCGACGATTTCCTTCACGCGCTCCGCACCCAGGGTGAACTCCCAGTGCCCCGTCATCACGTCGACGCCAAGGGCGAGGCAGGCGTCCACCATGTCCTGCCCCTTCGACCACAGCGCCGTGGCGCTTCCCTGCCAGGTGTCGCCGCCGTCGAGCAGGAGCGCGCCGGGCCGCGAGGCCTTGAGGTTCTTCACCAGAGTGGCGAGGTGCGCGAAGCCGCCGACCTTGCCGTAGGTCTTCGCCGCCTGCGCGAAGTCGAGAAAGGTGAAGGCGTGCGCCTGGTCGCTTCCGCGCTTCACTCCATAGGACTTGAGGAGCCGTTCGCCGACCAGGTGGGGAGCCCTGCCCGCCGCGCCCGCGATGCCCAGGTTCACGTTGGGCTCGCGGAAGTAGATCGGCAGGAGCTGCGCGTGGCAGTCCGTCAAGTGCAGCAGGCTCACGTTGCCGAAGCGCGGAATGTCGTAGAGCTTCGCGCCGTCCGCCGCGGCCAGCGCCTCGCGCGAGGAAATCGGCAGTCCGGCCGCCGAGGCGATGGCGAGCAGGTTGAGGAATTCGCGGCGGTCCATGGTGTCCCCTGCGTCAGAATTCGAGTGAGTCGGCGATGGCCTTGATGCCCGCATTGGCGCAGACGTCGTCGTTGTCACCGCCGGGCGCGCCGGAAACTCCGATGCCGGCGACGATCGAACCGCCTGCCTCGATCTTCACGCCACCGCCCATGGCCGAGACCCGCGGCCAATAGCGGATGCCCGAGGACGGCATCCCGGGCTGCGTGACCTTCATGAGATCGGTCGTGTTGGTCCGGAACGAGACGGCCGTCCAGGCCTTGTTGGTCGCACCCTCCGGCGAGTGCGCTCCGGCATAGCGATCGCGCAGCACGACCTGCACCAGCCCGGAGCGATCGACGATGGCGACCGAGACCTGGAAGCCGTCGGCGCGGCACTTCTCCATGGCCGCCTGGGCTGCTTTCATCGCGGTCTCGGGCGTGAGCGCCTTCAACGTGAAGGTCGCGGACTCGGCGGCCACGGACGTTGCAGATGAAAGGGCCAGGGCAACGGCGGCGACGGCAATGGACTTGTTCATGTGTTCCTCCATGAAAAAGGGGCGGGTTCGCACCCGCCCCGCAGTGGGTGGAGCGTCCAGTCTGCCCCTACTTATTCACCGGCGAGTTGGGGTCCATCAAAAGAGCGACGACATCCTTGATCTGCTCTTCCGTCAGGATCTGGCTGTGGCCGAAGCGCGGCATGCTCGAGCACGGGGTGAAGGCCTGCGAGTTGAAGAC
>CAZOIB010000172.1:0-4033 GCA_964579785.1 uncultured Lysobacter sp.
TCCGGGTGCACGGCGACGGCGGGTGACGTCATCGCCTCGCGCACCGGCGTCACGTGACAGCGGTGGCTCAGCTCGCAGGTGTCGTCGATCATCTTCAGCAACAGGTCGAGAAAACTGCCGGCCTGCAGGCGGCGCAGGAAGTCGGTCTCCGTGAGCATGCCGACCACGCACCCGTCGTCATCGACCACCGGCAGCGACTTGAAGCCGCTCGCGACCAGCGTGCGCGCGGCCGCGTCGAGCATCATGCCGGGCGCCAGCGGCGTCGCGACGGCACGCAACAGGTCCCCCGCGCGCAGGCGGCCAAGCAGGCGGTCCGTGGCGTGCCGGTGCGCAAGGCGGTAGATCTCGCGGAAATCGCCGGTCGTGATGTCGAGGTAGCCGGGAATGTGCTGCATGGCGTCGAGGATGTCCTCGTCGGATAGATCCAGCTCGGAAATGTCCGCTTCCGCCTGTCCGATGGGCGCGTGCGCCCGGGATTCGTTCATGTCTCTGCCTAGCCGATGCGAAGGATGAGTCCACAGGATAGGCTGCGGTCCGCTCCCGCTCAAGCGCGGTTGCTACACTGGGCGCACCATGCATCGCGAAGCGACGACGGTAGACGTGGTGGTGATCGGCGCCGGCGCCGCGGGCATGATGTGCGCGTCCACGGCCGGACGCCGCGGCCGGCGCGTGCTGCTCATCGACCACTACCCCAAGCTCGGCGAGAAGATCCGCATCTCCGGCGGCGGCCGCTGCAACTTCACCAACCTGCATGCTTCGCCCGCCAACTATCTCTCGCGCAACCCGCACTTCTGCCGCTCGGCGCTGGCACGCTACACGCCGCGGCACTTCCTGGCGTTGGTCGGGAAGCACCGCATCGCCTGGCACGAGAAGACGCTCGGCCAGCTCTTCTGCGACGAAAGCGCCACGCAGGTCATCGCCATGCTCAAGGCCGAGTGCGATGCCGGCGGCGTGCAGTGGCGCATGCCCTGCGCCGTGCAGGCGGTCGCGCGCGAGGGCGACCGGTTCGCCATCGACACGTCGTCCGGGCGCGTGAGCGCTCGCACGCTCGTCATCGCGACGGGCGGACTCACCGTGCCCAAGATCGGCGCGACTCCGTTCGGCTACCGCGTGGCCGAGCAGTTCGGATTGGCCGTGGTGCCGCCGAAACCCGCACTCGTCCCGCTGAGCCTCGATCCGGAAGCGCTGGCCCGCTACGGCGACCTTGCCGGCGTTTCCGTGGGTGCCGAGGTGTCCTGCCGCGGCGCGCGCTTCCGCGAGAACCTGCTCTTCACCCATCGCGGCCTCTCCGGGCCGGCGATCCTGCAGGCATCCTCCTACTGGCAGGACGGCCCGGCGACCGACCCCCTGCACGTGAACCTGCTGCCCGGCGTCGACGCCAGGGCGTGGCTGGAGGCGCAGCGACACTCGAAGGCGCAGCTCGTCACGCTGCTCGCCGAGCGGTTGCCCAAGCGCTTCGCCCAGGCGTGGGGCGAGGCTCACGAGGCGGCGAAGCCGCTTGCCGAGCTGTCGTCGAAAGCGCTCGACGATGCCGCGCGAGCGCTCGCGGACTGGCAGGTGCACCCCTCGGGCACGCTCGGCTACAACAAGGCCGAAGTGACGCTGGGCGGCGTGGACACGCACGGACTCTCCTCGAAGACGATGGAGGCGACTGCGGTTCCCGGGCTCTTCTTCATCGGCGAGGTGGTCGACGTGACCGGCCACCTCGGCGGATACAACTTCCAGTGGGCGTGGGCATCGGGACACGCCGCGGGCGAGGCGGCCTGAATCTCGTCCATCGCCGATACGCTTCGTGTCCGGCAATAACTCGACCTATCTTGAGGTGCCTGATGCTGGAGGCAACCTTCGGTGCTAGGACGGGGGATACGGTAGCGATTCCAGTATGGACAGTTGCGGGTTGCTGTTGGGGTAGGTTTTTTTTCCCCGTGAATTGGGGAAAAAAACCTACCCCAACAGCAACCCAAGAAAAACGAGTCCAAACTGCGGACACCGTGACAACACGAGACTGCCGCCAATATTTCCTCAAGCATCAGCCACCGCGCCTGATTCGCGGCTAATTCGAGCCCGGCCCTTTTTTCCGGCGGTGTCAGAATGCGCTTTCACCAACGACGAGATCCGCCATGCCCATCGTCCGCATCGAGCTCTACAAGGGGCGCACCGCCGAGCAGAAGGCGGCCTGCGCCCGTGATGTCATCGCCGCCGTCGCGCAGACCCTCGGCGTGCCGCCCAAGGCCACGCAGGTGATCTTCGTGGACGTGGACAAGTCCGACTGGATCGTCGGCACCGGCGAGAGCGTGCCGCCCGCCACGACGGGATGATCAACCTCCGCCACGTCGAGGTCTTCTACGCCATCATGCGCGCGGGCTCCATCACGGAGGCCGCCCGCGTGCTGAACGTGACGCAGCCGGCGGTGAGCGTGGCGCTCAAGCAGTTCGAGGCGCGCCTGCGCATGAAGCTCTTCGACCGCGTCGGCGGCCGGCTGCAGCCCACGCCGGAGGCCCGCGCGCTGCTGCCGGACATCGCGGAGATCTTCGGGCGCCTGGGTGCGGTGGAACGCTTCAGCCAGGATCTCGCGGAAGGGGCGCGCGGCATGCTGTCGATCGCCGCAACGCCGCCCCTTTGCGACGGGCTCGTGGCCAAGGCCGTGGCCACCTTCGTGACGCTGCGTCCCGGCGTCAAGGTGAACCTGCACGCCATCGCCTCCCCGGCCGTCCTCGACCGCGTGATCAACCGCGAAGTGGACCTGGGCGTCGCCTACGAGCCCGTGGTGAGCGCGGCGGTGACCATGGAGGAGGTCACGCGCGTGGCGATAGGCTGCATCATGCCGGCGCGCCACGCGCTCGCGAAACGCACGACGGTGCGCGTCCGCGATCTCGCGCCGTACCCGATCGTGACCTACCTCCCGCAGGCGCTGCTGCGGCCGTACATCAACCGGGCCCTGAGCGAAAAGACCTCGCCGCTGCGGATCGTGGCGGAGACGGGCACCTCGGCCACCGCCATCGCGCTGGCGGTCCACGGTGCCGGCATCGCGCTCGTGGAGACGATGCTCTTCTCCGTGCGGCCGGTGCCCGGCTTCACCTTCCGCCCCCTCGAGCCCCGCATCGAGCTGAAGGCCCTGCTGCTCCTGCCGCGGCAGGCGGCCACCTCGCGCGTCCGCGACGAATTCATCGCCCACCTGAAGCGCACGGCCGCATAACCAGCGTTTATGGATGGCGCCAATCATATGATTGGCGCGTTATGGCCAGGCGAGCTTATGCTCGACCCATTTCCCGTCAAGGCACGTCTCATGTCACCCGAAGCCGGCCGCATCCTGAAGGAAGCCATCGTCATCGACACGCTCGGTGGCGCCGTCGTGCACCCCACGCCCCACGTCCCTCCCGGCCAGACGTACGAGGAGAACATGGTGGCCTGGGGCTGGAACATCCTGCACGGCTGCCTGGTTTCCGAGCCTTCCTACTCGCCGGACTGGGACCAGGTGCAGCAGGCCGTCTACGAGAACCTGCTCAACTTCGAGATGAGCCCGAAGGTGCGCCACATCGAGTCGGTGGACGACATCCTCGCGGCCAAGAAGAACGGCCAGCTGGGCGTCATCTTCGGCATCCAGAGCCCGGCCTGCATCGAGCAGAAGCGCGAGCGCATCCGCCTCCTGTACAAGTGGGGCCTGCGCTCGCTGCAGCTCACCTACATGGAGCGCAACTTCCTCGGCGACGGGTGCCTCGAGCCGGAGAACCGCGGGCTCACGCACTTCGGCATGCAGGTGGTGCGCGAATGCAACCGCCTCGGCATCCTCGTCGACTGCTCGCACGTCGGCATCCGGACCACGCTCGATGCGGTGCGCGAGTCGAAGAAGCCGATCGTCATCTCGCACACCGCGGTGCGCGCCATCACCGAGAACCCGCGCTGCGTCACCGACGAGCAGATGAAGGCGGTGGCCGACAAGGGCGGCACGATCGGCATCACCACGTTCTCGCCCTTCATCCGCACCGACCGCCAGCCCACGCTCGAGGACTATCTCGACCATTTCGACTACGCG
>CAZOIB010000173.1:0-3500 GCA_964579785.1 uncultured Lysobacter sp.
TGCTGCCCAAGGCGCGCGCCGGCTACCGCTACGGCCACCAGAAGGTGCTCGACCACATGGCCTTCGACGGGCTGGAGAACGCCTACGACGGCAAGCCGATGGGAAATTTCGCCGACAAGACGGCGGAGAAGTACGGCTTCACGCGCGAGCAGATGGACGCCTTCGCCAAGGAGTCGACCACGCGCGCCGTCAACGCCTCGAAAACCGGGCTCTTCGCCGACGAGATCGCCCCCGTGACGGTCTCCGGGCGAAAGGGCGACGAGATCGTGAAGGACGACGAGACGCCATTCGCCGTCAAAATCGAGAAGATCACGACGCTACGCCCAGCCTTCAACAAGGACGGCCTCGTCACCGCCGCCACGTCCTCGTCGATCTCCGACGGCGCCGCCGCGCTGGTGATGATGAGCGAAGGGGAAGCGAAGAAGCGCGGCGCCAAGCCGCTCGCGCGCCTGGTCGCGCAGGCCTCCAACGCCCACGAGCCGGAGTGGTTCACGACCGCCCCCGTCGGCGCCATCCAGAAGGTGCTGGCCAAGGCGGGCTGGAAGGCCTCCGACGTCGACCTCTACGAGATCAACGAGGCGTTCGCCGTGGTCACCATGGCGGCCATGAAGGACATCGGCATCGATGCCGCCAAGGTGAACGTGAACGGCGGTGCGGTGGCGCTCGGCCACCCCATCGGCGCAACGGGTGCGCGCATCATCACCACGCTCATCTATGCCCTGAAGAAGCGTGGACTGAAAAAGGGCGTCGCCGCCCTTTGCATTGGCGGCGGGGAAGCGACCGCGGTCGCACTGGAGGTCCTGTGAACACCATCACCCCGATCGAAACCACCCCCGGCATCGGACCCAATCTCGCCGCCGAGCTGCGCACCGTCGGCATCGACACACTCGAGGCGCTGATGCGCGTGGGCTTCTGGGATGCCTGGCAGCAGTTGCGCCGCGCCAACCCTGAGCGCGACTGCCTGCCTTCCTGCCTGGCGTTGGCCGGCGCCGTGGCCGGCGTGCGCTGGAACCACCTGCCGCCCAAGGTGCGCGCCGACATCCGCCAGCGCGTGAAGGCGGCGCGCGCGTGACGCGAACGGCCGAGGTCCTCGCACTGGCCCTCTTCGCCGTGCTCGCCGGCGGTTGCGGCAAGGACGCGCCCAAGGTCGATCCGGCCACGGAACGCAAGGAAGCGCTAGAGCGCGCCAAGCAGGGCACGTTCGGCACGCAGGTGCAGGCGGTCGAGTCCGCCAAGACCCTCGGGGCGGATCTCGACGCGAAGGCGCGCGAGAACGTCGACAAGGCGGAAGCGCAGGCCAAGTGAGGCTATCGCGATGCTGACGCGTGCCCGGGAGGATTTTCTCTCCGACGAGCAGCGCATGATCCGCGACACGGCGCGCGACTTCGCGCGCGCCGAACTCGCCCCCCATGCCGGGCAGTGGGAAGACGAAGGCTGGATTCCCGACACCGTCGTCGCGAAACTCGGGGAGCTGGGATTCCTCGGCATGACCGTTCCGCAGGAGTGGGGCGGGACCGGCGCCGATTACGTCTCCTACATCCTCGCCGTGGAGGAAGTCGCCGCCGGATGCGCGGCGACCTCCACCCTGATGAGCGTGCAGAACGGCCTGGGCTGCGGGCTGGTCCAGGCGTGGGGGAACGATGCGCAGAAGAAGGCCTGGCTGCCGGAACTGGCCAGCGGCCGCGCCATCGCCTGCTTCTGCCTGACGGAGCCGCAGGCGGGAAGCGAAGCCAACAACCTGAAGACGCGCGCGACGGAGTCCGCCGGCGCCTGGACGCTGGAGGGAACCAAGCAATTCATCTCGAACGCCCGCCGTGCCCGACTCGCAGTCGTTTTCGCCGTGTCCGACCCGGACCTCGGCAAGAAGGGCCTCTCCGCATTCCTCGTGCCGACGGATACGCCCGGTTTCGAGGTGCAGAAGCCGGAGAAGAAGCTCGGCCTGCGCGCCCTCGACACCTGCCCGATCGTCCTTTCGGGATGCAAGCTGCCTGCGGAAGGCCTGCTCGGGCCGCGCGGCAAAGGGCTCGCCATTGCGCTGTCCAACCTCGAGGGCGGGCGCATCGGCATCGCCGCGCAGGCAGTCGGCATCGCCCGCGCCGCGCTCGAAGCGGCGGTCGCCTATGCCCGCGAGCGCAGGCAGTTCGGCAAGAAGATCGCCGAGCACCAGTCGATCGCCAACATGCTCGCCGACATGCACACGCGCGCGAACGCTGCGCACTTGCTCGTGCTGCATGCGGCCCGCCTGCGCGCTTCCGGCACGCCCTGTCTCTCCGAAGCCTCGCAGGCCAAGCTCTTCGCCTCCGAAATGGCGGAGTGGGTCTGCTCGAAGGCGATCCAGGTACACGGCGGCTACGGCTACGTGAAGGACTATGCGGTGGAGCGCCACTACCGCGATGCCCGCGTCACCCAGATCTACGAGGGCACGAGCGAGATCCAGCGCATGCTGATCGCCCGCGCGCTCACCGAAGCCTGAGGACCGGAGGCCCGCCATGCCGGTCATCCGCTCCAAGCTCGACACCGGAAGCGCCGCCTTCAAGGCCAACGCGGAACACCACCGGGCATTGGCCGCGGACTTGCGCGAGAAGGTCGCGCGCGTGGCCGTGGGCGGCGGAGCCGAGGCGCAGAAGAAGCACACGGACCGCGGCAAGCTCCTCCCGCGCGATCGCGTGCACGCCCTCCTCGATCCCGGCGCGCCGTTCCTCGAGTTCTCGCAGCTCGCCGCGTTCGGCGTCTACAACGACGACGCGCCGTCGGCCGGGATCATCACGGGTCTGGGGCGGGTCGAGGGCCGCGAAGTCGTGATCGTCGCCAACGACGCCACGGTCAAGGGCGGCACCTACTACCCACTCACGGTGAAGAAGCACCTGCGCGCCCAGGAAATCGCCGCGCAGAATCGGCTCCCCTGCATCTACCTGGTGGACTCCGGCGGCGCGTTCCTGCCGCTGCAGGACGAGGTCTTCCCCGACCGCGAGCACTTCGGGCGCATCTTCTACAACCAGGCCAACCTGTCCGCCGCCGGCATTCCCCAGGTGGCCGTGGTCATGGGATCGTGCACGGCGGGGGGTGCCTACGTCCCCGCCATGTGCGACGAGTCGATCATCGTCAAGAACCAGGGCACGATCTTTCTCGGCGGGCCGCCGCTGGTGAAGGCCGCCACCGGCGAGGTGGTGAGCGCCGAGGACCTGGGCGGGGGAGAAGTCCACGCCCGCACCTCCGGAGTCGCCGATCATCTCGCCGACGACGACCGCCATGCGCTCGCCATCGCGCGCGAGATCATTCGCCACTGCGCCGGCGCGAGCGCTAGGGACGTGTCCGTCGCCAGCAGCCCGCACGCCGCACCGCTCTTTCCCGCCGAGGAACTCTACGGGATCATGCCGGCCGATACCCGCCAGCCCTTCGACATCCGCGAGATCATCGCGCGCCTGGTGGACGGCTCCGAGTTCCACGAGTTCAAGGCGCTGTACGGGACCACGCTCGTCACCGGCTTCGCGCACCTGCAC
>CAZOIB010000174.1:0-2279 GCA_964579785.1 uncultured Lysobacter sp.
CTGCGAGGCCGGTCCTTCTTCCAGCGCGTGCAGGAAGACGATGCGGTCCTTGTGCTCGATCGCGTCGAGGTGGACGTTGGCGACTTCGCGATAGGTCTGCGCCAGCGCCGTGAGTTCGAAGTAGTGGGTGGCGAACAACGCGTAGCAGCGGTTCTTGTCCACCAGGTGGCGCGCGATCGCCCAGGCGAGCGCGAGGCCGTCGAAGGTCGAGGTGCCGCGCCCGACCTCGTCCATCAGCACGAGGCTCGTCTCGGTCGCGTTGTGGAGGATGTTCGCGCTCTCGGTCATCTCCACCATGAACGTGGAGCGTCCGCCGGCGAGATCGTCGGAAGCGCCGATGCGCGTGAAGATGCGGTCCAGCGGCCCCAGCGTGGCCGTGGCCGCCGGCACGAACGACCCGCAATAGGCGAGGAGCGCGATCTGCGCCACCTGCCGCATGTAGGTGGACTTGCCGCCCATGTTCGGCCCGGTGATGAGGAGCAGCTGCCGCGAACGCGAAAGGCTCGTGTCGTTGGGGATGAAGTCCTCGACCTGGCTCTCCACCACGAGATGGCGCCCGCCCGCGATCTCGATCACGTCGTCGGGGGTGAACGCCGGGCGCGCAAGGCGCAAGCGCTCGGCGGAGGCGGCCAGGCAGGCGAGCGCATCCAGTTCGCCGGCGGCCGCGGCGATCTCCTGCAGGCGCGCGAGGTGCCCCTGCAGGCGCGCGAGCAGCGCCTCGTAGAGTTCCTTCTCGCGCGCGAGCGCCCTTTCGCCCGCGGCGAGAGCCTTGTCCTCGAAGGACTTCAGTTCCGGCGTGATGTAGCGCTCGGCGTTCTTCATCGTCTGCCGGCGGCGGTAGTCGACGGGCACCTTGTCGAGCTGGCCCTGCGTCACCTCGATGAAGAAGCCGTGCACGCGGTTGAACTCGACGCGCAGGTTGGCGATGCCGGTGCGGTCGCGTTCGCGCTTCTCCATCTCGAGCAGGAACGAGCCGCAGTCGGTCTGGATGGCGCGCAGCTCGTCCAGCTCGTGGTCGAAGCCGTCGCGGATCACGCCGCCTTCGCGCACGACGGCCGCGGGCTCGTCCTTGAGCGTGGCGGAAAGGTCGGCCAGCGGCACCTCCGCCGGCGCGAGCGGCGCGGCGAGGCGGTCGAGCGCGTGCGTGCCCGCGGAGGCGAGGAGGGCGTGCAGCGCGGGCAGCGTGGCGAGCGTGTCGCGCAACCCCGCCAGGTCGCGCGGCCGCGCCGTGCCCAGGGCCACCCGGGCGGCGATGCGCTCGACGTCCGACCATCCCGCGAACGCCTGCGCGACCTGCGGATGGCGCACGCGCGAATTGCCCGCCAGCAGCGCCTCGATGGCGTCGTGGCGGCGGGTCAGCATCGCCGTGTCGCGCAGCGGTTGGTGCATCCAGTGCACGAGGCGGCGGCTGCCCATGGTCGTGGTGCAGCGGTCGAGCAGCGACACCAGCGTCGGCGAGTCCGCTCCCGAGAGCGTCTCGCTGATCTCGAGGTTGCGGCGGGTGTGCGCGTCCATCTGCACGAATTCGCTCTCGCGCTCCACGGCGAGGCCGGTGATGTGCGGCAGCGCCGACTGCTGCGTGTGTCGTGCGTAGGAGAGCAGGGCGCCGGCGGCGCCGATCGCGGCGGAAAGGCCTTCGACGCCATAGCCCGCGAGGTCGGTCGTGCCGAATTGCCGGGCGAGCTCCCGGCCGGCCGAGGAGGGATCGAACTGCCACGACTCGAGGCGCCTGACCGGGGCACCGGCGCGAAAGCTGGCCGGCTCGTAGTCATCCGGCAGCAGCAGTTCCGCGGGCTGCAGGCGCTCCAGCTCGTCGGCCAGGCGCGCGGCGCTCACCTCGGCGATACGCAACCGCCCGCTGGCCAGCGACAGCCACGCGAGGCCCGCT
This sequence comes from uncultured Lysobacter sp., assembly GCA_964579785.1. Lineage (GTDB taxonomy): Bacteria > Pseudomonadota > Gammaproteobacteria > Burkholderiales > Usitatibacteraceae > FEB-7. The sequence continues at coordinate 1,889 of CAZOIB010000174.1, forward strand.
GTCCCCTCGATGACGCACGCGGAGACGAGAAGAGTGTCACGCGTGGCGGGTAGCAGCGCGGAGTCGGTGAGCGTTCCCGGCGTCACCACGCGAACGACCTTGCGCTCGACGGGCCCCTTGGCGGTTGCCGGGTCGCCCACCTGCTCGCAGATGGCGACCGACTCGCCCAGCTTCACCAGCTTCGCGAGGTACTGCTCGACGGCGTGGAACGGGACGCCGGCCATGCGGATCGGCTGGCCGGCCGAGGCGCCGCGCGTGGTGAGCGTGATGTCGAGGAGCTTCGCGGCGCGCTCCGCATCGCCGTGGAAGAGCTCGTAGAAGTCCCCCATGCGGTAGAAGAGCAGCATGTCGGGGTACCCCGCCTTGAGGGCGAGGTACTGCTGCATCATGG
>CAZOIB010000175.1:0-3011 GCA_964579785.1 uncultured Lysobacter sp.
CGGCTCATAGCATCGTCCGCAGAACAGGAGCGATGGAAAAATCGACGATCCACCCTGCATTATCGGCGGCAATCGGCGGGGCATCGGCGTTCATCGGCGTTTCCAAAGACTTTTGCTTCCGTGAGCCCTTGATGCCCGTGCTTGCACTGGAGAAAGTCGAGGTCCATTACGGCGGCATCCGCGCCGTGAAGGGCATCGACCTGCACGTCGAACAGGGCGAGCTGGTCTGCCTCATCGGCGCCAACGGGGCCGGCAAGACGACGACGCTGCGCGCCATCACGGGGCTGGCCCACGCCACCGGGCGCATCGCCTATGACGGCGAGAACATCGCCGGAGGCAAGCCGCACGAGATCGCCCGCAAGGGCATCGCCCTCGTGCCCGAGGGGCGCGGCGTCTTCCCGCAGCTCACCATCGAGGAGAACCTCGCGATGGGCGCCTACACGCGCGACGACCGCAAGGCCATCGCGGACGATGTCGCTCGCGTGTTCGACCTGTTTCCGCGCCTCAAGGAACGCCGCCGCCAGACGGCCGGAACGATGTCCGGCGGGGAGCAGCAGATGCTCGCCATCGGCCGCGCGCTCATGAGCCGGCCGCGGCTGCTGCTGCTGGACGAGCCGAGCATGGGTCTCGCGCCGATCATGGTGGAACGGATATTCGAGGTGATCCGCCTCATCGCCGCCGAGGGCGTGACGATGCTGCTCGTCGAGCAGAACGCGCGCCTCGCGCTGGAGGCGAGCCGGCGGGCCTACGTGCTGGAAAGCGGGCTGGTGACCCTCTCCGGGGAGGCTGCCACCCTGCTGCACGATCCGCAGGTGCGCCAGGCCTACCTGGGGGAGTAGGAGGGTTTGCGGCTAAACTACGCCCAAACCCAAGGCCATCCAACGGCTAGACCATGACAAACAACAGGGCCGCCCGGGGCGCACTCCTCGGCTCCATCGCGATCGCGATCGTGCTGCTCGGCGCGTTGGCCTTCCTCTTCTCGCGCACGGAGGCGATCGACTTCAAGAAGGATGCGGAAGTCCTCGCCCTGCTGCGCGAGCTGCGCGAGCTCGACACGCGCTGGGATTTCGACGCCGCGCTGTACACCTCGTCGCTGGTGCCCGGCGCCGGGACCATCGATCGCAGTCCCGTCCTCGCGCGCATCCTGCGCGAGCTGGAGCGCGCCTCCGACCGCCCCGAGGTCGCCGCGGCCCTTCCCGCCATCAAGCAGGGCATGACCGGCAAGTCGGCCGCGTGGGAGTTGCTGAAGAGCCGGCACCTGAAGTCCCTCGAGGCGTTCGGCTCCGCGGAGAAGGCGGCCGCAGCCCTGGTGCGCGAAGCGAACGCGATGCGGCTCATCGATCCGCGGCGCGCCGAGCGCTCCACCGCCCTGGCCGGCGAGGCGGGAATACTCGCCGCCACGCTGCGCACCGCGAACGAGGCCGACGGCAGCTTCCAGGCGCGGCTCGCCTCCCTGGGCGAGGCCGCCGCGGCCGCGGATGCCTCGTTGCGTCCGCCTGCGGCGCAGGCCGAGCAGGCCATCCGCGCCTTCTTCGCCGCCCGCGCGGAGGAACGCGCGGCGGGGGAGAAGTTCGCCTTCCTCACCGTGGGTTCGCGCGTGGACCTGCTTTCGCAAACCATCTCGCGCTCGGTGCAGGAGGCGCTCGAGGACAAGGAGCGCTGGCGCGTCTACCTCTTCTTCTATGCCGCGGCGCTGCTGGTCGGCATCGCCTACCTCGCGGCGCGCGTGTACGCGGCACAGGCCGCCCTTAAGGAGGCGAACGAGAGCCTCGAGCAGCGCGTCGTCCTGCGCACCCGGGAGCTTTCCGAGGCGATGGTGAAGCTGAAGGAGTCGGAGGCCCAGCTCGTGCAGAGCGAGAAGATGTCCTCGCTGGGACAGATGGTCGCCGGCGTGGCGCACGAGATCAACACGCCGCTCGCCTACGTGAAGAACAGCGTGGCCACCGTGCGCGACCGGCTTCCGGAGCTGCAGGACGCGGTGGCGCAGTCCGAGCGCCTCATGGAGCTGCTGCAGTCCGAGTCGGCCGACCCCGCCGCCCTGCAGCAGGCCTTCGGCGCGGTGAACTCGCGCCTCGCCCAGCTGCGCGACCACCAGGTGCTGGGCGACATCGAGTCGCTGGCCAAGGACGGCCTGCACGGCATCGAGGAGATTTCCGAGCTGGTGGTGAACCTCAAGAACTTCTCGCGCCTGGACCGCAGCAAGGTCGCGAGCTTCAACGTGAACGAGGGCATCGTCGCCACCCTCCTCATCGCCAAGCCGCAATTGCGCAACGTGACGGTCGAGAGGAGCTTCGGCGAGATCCCCTCCATCACCTGCTCGCCCTCGCAGGTGAACCAGGTGCTGCTGAACCTCGTGGCCAACGCCGCGCAGGCGATGGACAAGCCGGAGAGGAAGATCATCATCGCCACGCGCCGCGAGGGGGCCGACGCCATCGCCGTGGTCGTGGCCGACAACGGCAAGGGCATTCCGCCGGAGGTCCTGCCGAAGATCTTCGACCCCTTCTTCACCACCAAGGAGATCGGCAAGGGCACGGGACTGGGGCTCTCGATCGTCTACAAGATCGTCAACCAGCACGGCGGCCGCATCGACGTGAAGTCGCAACCCGGCAAGGGCACCGTGTTCACCGTCGTCCTGCCCCTGCACCCGCCGGCGGACCTGGCCGCGGAGAGCGCCTGAGCCATGGACGTTCCGCACGCGATCGGCAAGTACGAAGTCCAGGGTCTCCTCGGCAAGGGCGCGACCGGCCTCGTGCTGCGCGGCTTCGACCCGGCGATCAAGCGGGCGGTGGCGCTCAAGGTCATCGACAAGGCCGCCCTCGACCCGGCCGACGCGGACTACATCGTCAGCCGCTTCCGCCACGAGGCGGAGGCGGTCGGGCGCCTCACGCACCCGGGCATCGCGGCGATCTACGACTTCATCGAGCAGGGAGACCTCGCCTGCATCGTGATGGAGCTGGTGAAGGGCAAGTCGCTCGCGCACCACCTGCGGGACGTCAAGCAGTACGACTTCA
>CAZOIB010000176.1:0-7343 GCA_964579785.1 uncultured Lysobacter sp.
GCGAGAAGGGCTTCGAGGAGAAGGCGGAGGCGGCGGTCAAGAAGATGGGGCCCAAGAAGGCGAAGCTCTACCGCGAGCTGCGCACGCGCTACCAGGAGAAGGGCGACGAGGCGGCGCTCGAGCAGGCGCGCGAACTGGTGGGCGACGTGCAGAACCTCTCGCTGGGCGACCGCGAGCGGCTCTTCGGCTTCATCGAGGGCGGCGGGCGCATGATCCTCTCCGAGCCCGAGGCGCTCCTGACCGAGACGCCCAAGCTCCTGGGCCTCGACGGCCAGAAGATGAGCAAGAGCTACGGCAACGCGATCCTGCTGCGCGACAAGCCGGACGACGTGGCGAAGAAGGTGCGCACCATGCCCACCGACCCGGCGCGCGTGCGCCGCACCGATCCCGGCGACCCCGAGAAATGCCCGGTGTGGAACCTGCACCAGGTCTACTCCAGCCAGGAAACGCGCGACTGGGTGGTCGCGGGGTGCAAGTCCGCGGGCATCGGCTGCCTGGAGTGCAAGCAGCCGGTGATCGACGCGGTGAACGCGGAGCTGAAGCCCATCCGCGAGCGCGCGGCCGGCTACGAGGAAGATCCGACGCTGGTGCGCTCGATCATCCAGGACGGGTGCGAGAAGGCCTCCGACCTGGCCGACGAGACGATGCGGGACGTGCGCGAGGCCATGGGCCTCGATTACAGCTGAGAGCGATGCGAGGGAAAAGCGGTTCACGCCGATGAACGCCGATGCCCCGCCGATGAACGCCGTTGGAACATGAGATGAGACAAATCTTCGCGCTATTGTTTGCCGTGTTTGCCGCGCTGGCCTCGCCGGCGCTCGCGGCAACGCCGGTCCCGTCGGGCAAGTGGAGCTTCGTGTTCAAGGACGCGAAGGGCCGCGCCGACAAGCCGATGCGCGTCTACACCTATCGCCCGCGCCAGTGCGACGAGCATTGCCCGATCCAGTTCGTCCTGCACGGCCAGAGCCGCACGGCGTCGAACTACCGGGACTACTGGGAGCTGGCCGCGGACCGCTACGGCTTCCTGGTCGTGGTCCCCGAGTTCACCAAGGCCGACTGGCCCGGTGGCGCGGGCTACAACCGCGGCGACGTGGACGCCACGGAAGAGCGCGCCAAGTGGGGCTTCCTGGTGGTCGAGCACCTGTTCGACGAGGTGCGCACGAACCAGAAGGACTACCGCATCTTCGGGCATTCGGCAGGCGCGCAGTTCCTGCACCGCTTCCTCTACTTCGTGCCCGAGAACCGCGCGACGGTCGCGGTGGCCGCCAACGCCGGCTGGTACACGCTGCCCGAATGGCGCGACGACAAGGTGAAGTTCCGGTGGCCGCATTCCCTCGCCGGGGCGAAGGTCGGGGAAAGGGAGGCGAGGCAGGCCCTGTCGCGCAGGATGCTGGTGTTGCTCGGCGAGGGCGACACCGATCCCAACGTGTCCGATCTCGACAAGACCGCGGGATCGATGGCGCAGGGCGCCAATCGCGTCGAGCGCGGCGAGCACTTCATCGCGAATGCAACCTCGCTTGCGCGTGAGCTCGGCGTGCCGTTCAAGTGGGAGCTCGCCTACGTGCCGGGCACGGCCCACGAGGGCTCGAAGATGTCCCGCGCCGCCGCCGACCTCACCTGGGGAGCGAAGCAGTGAACACGCACGCCGCCAACGACCCGCTCGCCCCCGAACAGCAGGCCGGCCTCGACCTGCAGCTGCCCGTCGCGAAGATCCGCGGCGAGCCGATGACGGAGCTGCCCACCGACCTCTACATCCCGCCCGAGGCGCTCTCGGTCTTCCTCGACACGTTCGAGGGCCCGATGGACCTCCTGCTCTACCTCATCCGCAGGCACTCGCTCGACATCCTCGACATTCCCATGGCGGAACTGACGCGCCAGTACATGGAATACGTCGACATGATGCGCACGCAGCAGCTCGAGCTCGCCGCCGAGTACCTGCTCATGGCGGCCCTCCTGATCGAGATCAAGTCGCGCATGCTGCTGCCGCGGCCGAAGCGCGAGGAGGAAGGCGAGGCCGAGGATCCGCGCGCCGAGCTGGTGCGCCGCCTCCTCGAGTACGAGCAGATGAAGCGGGCGGCCATGCTGCTGGGCGAGGCGCCGGTGGCCGACCGCGACTTCTCGGTGGTCGAGGTCTACATCGAGCAGGCGCTGGTGGAGCGCATGCCCGGCATCGCCGTGGCCGAGCTCTCCGAAGCCTGGCGCTCGATCCTCGCCCGCGCGAGGATGACGAAGCACCACAAGATCACGCGCGAGCAGCTGTCCGTGCGCGCGCACATGAGCCGCATCCTGCGCACCCTTTCCGGCGGGGCGTTCACCGAATTCTCGCGCCTCTTCGAGCCCGAACAGGGCGTGCCCGTGCTGGTGGTGAGCTTCCTCGCCCTCCTCGAGCTCTCGCGCGAGGCCTTGATCGAGATCACGCAGCAGTCCGCCTTCGAACCCATCTACGTCCGCCTGAAGAGCGAGCGCGCTGCGCTCACGATCACCTGAAAACATGACCGACGAATCCATCGAAACTGTCGCCGTGCCGGCACCCGAAGACGTGCGCGAGCCACTCGATCTCAACCACGTGAAGCGCGTCCTCGCGGCGGCCCTGCTCTCCACGCCGGAGCCGCTCACGGTCCGCCAGCTGAAGAGCCTCTTCGCCGGCGAGCTGGACGTGGAGAGCCTGCGCAAGATCCTCGAGGAGCTGAAGGAGGAGTGGGCCGAGCGCCCCGTGGAGCTCACCACGGTCGCGAGCGGCTGGCGCTTCCGCGTTCGGCCCGAGTACCAGAAGTATCTCGACCGCATCTCCAGCGAGAAGCCGCCCCGCTACTCGCGCGCGGTGCTGGAGACGCTCGCCATCATCGCCTACCGCCAGCCGGTGACGCGCGGGGACATCGAGGACATCCGCGGCGTGACCGTTTCCCCGCCCACCCTCAAGGCGCTGGAGGAGCGTGGCTGGATCGACGTGGTCGGCCAGCGCGAGACCCCCGGCCGCCCGGTCCTCTTTGCCACCACCCGGAAATTCCTCGACGACCTGAACCTCACGTCGCTCGAGGAGCTGCCCGCGCTCGAGGAGCTGCAAAGCGCCCTCGACGCGAACCTCGAGCCTGTACCGGCGATCCCGGCGCAGGCCACGCTCCTCGGCGCGGCCGACGACGAAGTCGCCGCCGCCGCCCCAATTCCCACCCCAGAAGCCGAGGCGAATTCGCCCTCGCAAGACACGGAGCACCCAGACCATGCGGGATAGACCCTTTCGTACCCCTCGCGCCCCGAAACTCGACTGGCCGGGCGGCATCGTGCCCGAGTGGGCCAAGGTGCCCGCCGCCGCCCAGCGCCGCGGCAAGGGTGGCAAGGGCGCGCGCGGCGGCAAGGCGAGCGCCAGGAGCGAGCGCCTGCAGAAGGTGATGGCGCAGTCGGGCCACGGCTCGCGGCGCAACATCGAGATCCTCATCGCGCAGGGCCACATCACGATCAACGGCCAGGTCGCGAAGCTGGGCGACCTCGTGGGTCCCGGCGACCGCGTCAAGCTGGACGGCAAGCTGATCAACCTGCGCTTCGGCTCGCAGCTGCCGCGCGTGCTGCTCTACCACAAGCCCGAGGGCGAGATCTGCACTCGCGACGACCCGGAAGGACGGCCCACCGTGTTCGCGAAGCTGCCGAAGGTGAACAACGCGCGCTGGGTGTCGATCGGCCGCCTCGACTTCAACACGAGCGGGCTGCTGATGTTCACCACCAACGGCGAGCTCGCCAACCACCTCATGCACCCGCGCTACGAGATGGAGCGTGAATACGCCGTGCGCCTGATGGGCGAGCTCACCACCGACCAGGTGCGGCTCCTCACCGGCGAGGGCATCGACATCGATGGCGAGAACTGCAAGTTCGTGCGGCTCGTCGACCGTGGCGGCGAAGGCGCCAACCACTGGTATCACGTGGTGCTCAAGGAAGGGAAGAACCGCGAGGTGCGGCGCATGTTCGAGGCCGTCGGCATCATGGTGAGCCGCCTCATGCGCGTGCGCTACGGCCCCGTGGAGCTGCCCGGGTTCCTCAAGCGCGGCATGATGCGCGACATGCCGGAGCCCGACGTCGTGAAGCTGATGGACATCTGCGGCATGAACGAGTCGTCCGCCGAACCGCAGGAGAGCGACGAGGAGGAAGACGAAGCCTCGCCGGGCAATGTGGCGAGCAAGGAGGAGCTTGCCGCCGCCGAGGAGGAATTCGCCGACGAGTACGACGAGGACGACCTGCAGCCGGCCTTTCTCATGGAAGGCTACAAGCCGGACGGTCCCGACATCGTCGAAGAGGACGACGACCGCCAGCCCGATTTCGAGCGCCTGCCGGGCTTCAATCGCGCGACCGGGACGATGGGATTGCCGGCCGGGCACCGCGGCTACCACCCCGGGCAGGAACCTGCGCAGGGGCAAGGCCAGGGTGCGGGCGGCAAGAAGCGTCGCGGCAAGCGCCGCGGCAAGCCGGGCGCCCCCGGGGCCGGCGCGGGTCCGGGCGGGCCGTTCCAGGCCAAGGGGCCGGGACGCGGTCCGCAGGGCCAGGGCCACGGCAAGAAGCGGCCGTTCGGCAAGGGCCCGGGGAACGCGGGCAAGGGACACCGGCAGGGCAATGTCCAGGCGCAAGGCACGGTGCCGCAGGGCCAGGCAAGCGATGGCGGTGCGCAGCCGCAGGGCAAGCCGCCCGTCCCGGGCGCCGCAGGCGTGCCCGGACAGGGAAAGACCAGCCGACGCCGCCGCAATCGCAACCGCGGCCGCAACCGCGGCGGCGAGTCCCAGACGCCATCCGGTGGCAGCAGCAGCGGCGGCGTTCCGGCCTGAGTACCGCGCGCCGCCCAGGCGGCCGGGGCTGACCCCTCAGGCGTGCGCGATGGCGCCGCCGCGCACGAGCAGGGCCTTGACGCGATCGGCAAGCCGTTTGACGTGCATGTCGAGGATGCCGTGCGACTCGAGCGCGGCCTGCGTCTGGAACAGGTACTCCGCGCTGGAGCCGTAGCGGCCGCGCGCCGTGGCGATGGATTGCACCATCGCGGCGACGGGAAGCCTGCCCGCGTAACCGGAGCAGGCGCGGTTGACGATGAAGGCGAGCACGGGAAAGCGCTCGCCTCCCGCATGGCAGTCGATCCAGCGCGGGTGGTAGGACCCCAGGGACATCTCGCGCCGCCACAGGGCGCGCAGTTCCTCGCGCGAGGTCGATTGCGCGAGCCGGAAGGCGAGGCCGCGGCAACTTCCGCCGCGTTCCAGCGTGAGCACCAGGCCGGGGCGCTCCGGCGTGCCGCGATTGATGCGCGACCACAGGCAGAAGTTGCGGTGGAACCCGTAGATGGTGCCGACGCGCTTGGCGACGAACGCGAGGCCGGGATTCCACATGAGCGAGCCGTAGGCGAAGATCCACAGCGGTTCGCCCGGACCCCTGCCGGCCAGGACCTCGTCCAGCGAGCGGTCCAGCGCATCGTCCGAAAGCCTCTCGGCCTCGAGAACGGCGCGGTCGTGGCAGCAGGGGGGACTATGCATTCCCTAGGGCGAGAGCCGGGAAATCTTCCATCCGTGCGCTTCCCTCGTGTAGGCGATGCGGTCGTGCAGTCGGCTCCGGCGACCCTGCCAGAACTCGAGCCAGTCCGGGAGCACCCGGTAGCCACCCCAGTGCGGCGGGCGCGGCGGGTTGTCGCCGTATTGCGCCTCGGCCGCCTTCACGCGCGCCTCCAGCCACTCGCGGCTGTCGATGGTGGCGCTCTGGGTGCTGGCCCAGGCGCCGATGCGCGAACCGAGCGGGCGGCTGGCGAAGTACTCGTCGGCTTCGGCCGCGCTCACCTTCTCGATGCCCCCCTCGATGCGCACCTGCCGTTCCAGCTCCTTCCAGAAGAAGGTGAGGGCGGCGCGCGGGCGCGCGGCGAGCTGCGCGCCCTTGCGGCTCTCGTAGTTCGTGTAGAAGACGAAGCCGCGCGCGTCCAGGGCCTTGAGCAGCATGATGCGCGCCGACGGGCTGCCTTCCTCGTCGACGGTCGCGAGCGTCATGGCCGTGGGCTCCGGTACCTGCGCCTCGAGCGCCTGCGCGAGCCAGGCGTGGAACTGCTTGAACGGGTCGGCGTCGACGTCGGACTCGTCGAGGCGGCGCAGGGCGTAGTCCTTGCGGATGTCGGCGATTTTCATGGGATTCCGGGTGCTGTCAGGTTCCGTGAATCTTCATTATCGCGGAAATGCGGTCGTGCCATCGGAGGCGCCGCCAGTTATCGTCGCCGTCCGCCGAGGAACGGGGAAGGCCTGCGCCGGGGCCACCTCCAAGCTTCAGACTGTCGCTGCGGCCTCGTCCGATCGGCTCGCGTCTCGTGCACTGTCGATTTTCTCGGCGGGAGTGACGCCCCTCCCAGACCTTCCCCGTTCCTCGACGGCCAGCTCTGGCATGACCAAGCCGCCGGCATTGCGAACACGCAGCATCGACAAGCGCGATCGCATCGGTTTCCATCTTCCCGAACTCGGGCTGCACCCCTACGACGCGACTTCGAGGCAATGCACATCGAGAGGGCTGTCACCGTGGTGGAGACGAGCGACAGTGCACGAGACGCGAGCCGATCGGACGAGGCCGCAGAGACAGTCTGAAGCTTGGCGCATGAGCCCGGTTCGATGTGCATTGCCTCGAAGTTGCCACCCTGCCAACCGAAGCCGTCACTCCGCCGACCGAAGCCGCCGATTCAAAGATCCTCGCGCCGCAGGATGAAGACGAACCCCGGGCCCCCGGAGAGCTCGGGCCAGGCGAAAGGCAGGCTCGGGAACGCGCGCTCGAGCGCCTTGCGGTTGTGGCCGATCTCGACCACCAGCAGGCCGCCGGGATTGAGGTGCCGCTTCGCCTGCGCGAGGATCGTGCGCGTGTGCGCCAGGCCATCGGTGCCGCTGGCGAGCGCCATCTCCGGCTCGCGCCGGAACTCCTCGGGCAGCCGCCGCATCGACGCCGCCTTCACGTAGGGCGGATTGGACACGATGAGGTCGTACCGGCGGCCCTCCAGCGCGGCGAAGAGATCGGACTCCACGAGGCGCACGCGCGGGCCGAGGCGATAGGCGGCGACGTTCTTCCGCGCGACGGCCAGCGCGTCGCGGGAGAGATCCGCGGCATCGACCTGCGCGCCGCGGAAGGCGAGGGCCGTGAGGATGGCGAGGCACCCGGAGCCCGTGCAGAGATCCAGTGCCGTGCGCACCTGCGCCGGCCTGGCGATCCACGGCACGAGGCGCGGCCGCAGCAGTTCCGCGATGAAGGAGCGCGGCACGATCACGCGTTCGTCCACGTAGAAGCGGTGCGGGCCCAGCCAGGCCTCGTGCATGAGATAGGCCGCGGGCTTGCGCGTGCGGATGCGCTTCGCGACGAGG
>CAZOIB010000177.1:0-8405 GCA_964579785.1 uncultured Lysobacter sp.
CAGCCCGCCCGGGTTCATGCGCAGGTCGATGACGAGTCCCTTGAGGTCGCCGTTCGACTGGCGGAAGAGGTCGTTCACGGCCGCGACGAGGTTCTCGCCGGTGTGCTCCTGGAACTGCGTCACGCGCACCATCCCGTAGCCCGGCTCGATCATGCGCGCCTTCACGCTCTTCACCTTGATGACGTCGCGCTTGAGCCTGTAGTCGATCGGCGCCGCCTCCCCCTTGCGCGTGACCGTCAGGATCACCTCGGTGTGCGGCTTGCCGCGCATCTTCTTCACCGCGTCGTTCAGGCTCACGCCCTTCAAGCTCGCGCCGTCCAGCTTGATGATGAGGTCGCCCGCCTGGATGCCCGCGCGGTGCGCCGGCGTGTCCTCGATGGGTGCCACCACCTTCACGAAGCCGTCCTCGAAGCCCACCTCGATGCCGAGGCCGCCGAACTCCCCCTGGGTGCCGACCTGGAGGTCCTTGTAGGCGTCCTGGTCGAGAAAGGCGGAGTGCGGGTCGAGGCCGGTGAGCATGCCGTTGATCGCTTCCTTCAGCAGCTTCTTGTCCTCGACAGGCTCGACGTAGTCGTTCTTGATGCGGCCGAAGACCTCGCTGAAGAGGCGCAGGTCGTCGACGGGCAGCTGCACGGCGGAGGCCTGCCGGTCCGCGATCGCGGAGAAATGCAGGCTGGCGGCCACGCCGAGGGCGGCCCCGAGGACCACCAGACTGACCTGCTGGATCTTGATGCTCATGCTTTCCACCTCGCCGATGTCACGGAGCAAAACGATGCCGGGGCGACGCCGCGTACCCGCTTCCCGAATACGTCAACGCGCTACCCAGCGCAAGGGATCGAACGGCTTGCCGTCGTGCCTCAGTTCAAAGTATAGACCCGATTCCTCGGCGCCCCCGGAAGCGCCGGCCTGGGCCACCGCATCGCCGCCCTTCACGCCATCGCCCACGCTCTTCAGGAGCCCCTCGTTGTAGCCGTAGAGGCTCATATAGCCGCCGCCGTGGTCGAGGATGAGCAGGTTGCCGAAACCGCGCAGCCAGTCGGCATAGACGACCCGCCCGTCGGCCACGGCCCGGACCAGCTCGCCAACGGCCGTGCGGATGAAGAGGCCCCGCCACAACGTCCCGCCCTCTTCCCGTGGACTGCCGTAGCGGTTCATCAGTTCCCCTTTCACCGGCAGCTTGAGGCGGCCCTTGAGGCTGGGAAACGCCTTGGCGGAGAGCGTTGCGTCCGCGACCTGCTCCACCGGCGTGCCCCGGCGCACCGCGGCCGCCTTCGCCGCTTCGCGCTCCCGCGACTTCTTCGCCTCGTTCGCCGCCAGCGCCTGGGCGATCTCCTGCACGAGGCGGGTAAGCCTTTCCTCGTCGCGCTTCAGGCGGCCGATCTCGCGCTTGCCCTTCGCAACCTGCCCGGCCAGCCGCTTCACCACCAGCGCCCTCTGCGCGCGCTCCCTTTCGAGCCGCTGCGACTCGCGCGCCTGTGCCGCCTGGTTTTCCGCGAGCGCCGTTCGCTTCTCGCGGGCCTCGGCTTCCAGCCGCTCGACCTCTTCCGCGCCACGCTTGAGCGTCGCGAGCGCCTCGGCACGGGCCTGCTGGATGTAGCCGAAATAGGCGAGGTGGCGGGAGACGGTCGCGAGATCGCGTCCCTCCAGCAGCAGGCGCAGGCGATCCTGCCCGCCCTGCTCGTACTGCACGCGCAGGAGCCTCTCCGCGAGCGCCTGCTGGCCGGCGATCTCCTGCCTGGCCTTCGCCCCCTTCGCGGCAAGGTCGGCCAGCTGCTCCGTCAGGCCGCGGCCGGCGCCGGCGAGATCGAACAGCACGCGGTTCGCCTCGCTGACCGCCTTTTCCGAGGCCTTGAGGGCGTCCTGCGCCTCGCCGCGCGATTCCTCGACCTGGGCGAGTTCCCTCTCCAGCTTCTCGATGCGCCCGCGCAGCTGCCGCAGTTCCTCCTCCGAAGCCGCAGCCGGGACGGGCTTGTCGCGCGCCCAGGCAGCGCCCGCGACGACGAGGCACGCGGCTAGGGCGGCCGCGACGCGCCTCGCCGGCATCCGTCAGCGGGCCTTGCCCTGGCTCGCTACTGCAGCGGCCGCCTTCGCGATCGCCTCGGGATCGCCGAGGTAATAGTGGCGGATGGGCCGCAACGCATCGTCGAGCTCGTAGACCAGCGGAACGGCGGTCGGGATGTTGAGCGCGACGATGTCGGCGTCGGAGACGCCGTCGAGAAACTTGACCAGCGCGCGCAGGCTGTTGCCGTGCGCCGCCACCAGCACCCGATCTCCCGCCGCGATGCGTGGCGCGATGCGGCCTTGCCAGTAGGGGACCACCCGCGCCACCGTGTCCTTCAGGCACTCCGTGCGCGGCACGCCTTCGCCCAGGGCCGCATAGCGGCGGTCGCGCGCGGCATCGCGCTCGTCCCCGGGCACCAGCTCGGGCGGCGGCGTGTCGTAGCTGCGGCGCCACACCAGCACCTGTTCCTCGCCGAACCTGGCCGCCGTCTCGGCCTTGTTGAGCCCCTGCAGCGCGCCGTAGTGGCGCTCGTTCAGGCGCCAGTCCTTCTCCACCGGAAGCCAGAGCCGGTCCATTTCCTCCAGCGCGAGGTTGAGAGTGCGCACCGCGCGCTTGAGGACGGAAGTGAAGGCGACATCGAAGTCGTAGCCCTCGGCGACGAGCAGGCGGCCGGCGGCACGCGCCTCCTCCACGCCCTGTGCGGACAAGTCGACATCGGTCCATCCGGTGAAGCGGTTTTCCTTGTTCCACGTGCTTTCGCCGTGGCGGACGAGTACGAGCTTTTTCATGGCTTTCGTGGCAGGATCGCGGCCCGACCCATGTTACCAAACGCCCGCAGCGAATTCCTCTCCGGGTGCCGCGACATCGCTCCCGTGCTCGTGGGCACCGTGCCCTTCGGCTTCGTCGCCGGTGTCGCGGCCGTGGGCGCGGGCATGACGCCCCTGCAGGGCATCGCGCTCTCGTTCTGCGCCTTCTCGGGCATCGCCCAGCTGGTGGTCGCGCAACTCGTCGCCGCCCAGTCGCCGATCATCGTCACGCTCTCCGCAGCGCTGGTGGTGAGCCTGCGCTTTCTCATGTACAGCGCGGCGCTCTCGCCGCACCTCGCGCACCTCACGCGCGGCTGGCGCGTGACTCTCGCCTACCTCATGACGGACCAGGTGTTCGCCATGGGCGTGCAGCATTACGGCAAGCCCGGCGATCGCCGCCATCGCCACTTCCAGCTGCTCGGATCGAGCCTGACCCTGTTCGCGGCCTGGCAGGCTTCGGTGATCGCCGGCGCGCTGGCCGGCGCCCAGGTTCCCGCCGCCTGGTCACTCGACTTCGTCGTGACGCTCACCTTCCTCGTGCTGCTCGTGCCGGCGCTGCGCACGCGTGCCAACCTCGCCGCGGCCATCGTGGCCGGCGCCGTCGCGCTGCTGGCCGCGGGGCTGCCCTACAAGCTCGCCCTCGTCGTCGCCTCCATCGCCGGCATCGGCGCGGGAGTCCTGGTGGAGCGCAGGCACCAGCGATGAACGAATGGATCGTGATCGTCGGCGCGGGCGTGGTGACCTTCCTGGCGCGGGCATCGTTCATCGTCTTCGCCGATCCGCACAAGTTTCCGCATGCCTTCCGCGTGGCGCTCGCCTTCGTGCCCGCCTCCGTCCTGGCCGCCATCGTCGTGCCGGGCCTCGCGATGCCGCAGGGCGCGATCGACCTCACGGTCGCGAACCCCCGGCTCGTGGCCGGAATCGTCGCGCTCGCCGTCGCCGCGAAGGTGCGCAACCCGCTGCCGGCGCTGGTGGCGGGGATGCTGGTGCTGTGGGGCCTGCAGGCCCTCGCCGGGTGAGCATTCGCCCGGGCGGGCCCGCGGCTGCTAAAATCGCCCCTTTGCCACGTCCCTCCTCCCGCCCATGGGCGAATTCCTGCTGAACAACATCGCGCTCGTCGCGCTCTTCCTCGCGAGCGGCGCGCTCCTCGTCTGGCCCGATCTCTCGGTTTTCGCCGGGGGTGCCGATTCCGTGGGCACGCTCCAGGCGACGCAATTGATGAACCAGCCCGGCACCCTCGTCCTCGACGTGCGCGAGGTCGCGGAGTTCGCCGCCGGCCACCTGCCGCGCGCGCGCCACATTCCGCTGGGGGAACTCGGGAAGCGGGTGGACGAGATCGCCAGGTTCAAGGACAAGCCCGTCGTGGTCACCTGCCGCAGCGGGGCGCGCTCGGGCTCCGCCTGCCGCACCCTCAGGAAGGCCGGGTTCACCAAGGTGTACAACCTCAAGGGAGGCGTTCCGGCCTGGGAACAGGCCAGCCTCCCGGTGGAGAAGTAGTGCCGTGGCCACGATCGTCATGTACACGACCGGCTCCTGCCCGTACTGCGTGATGGCCGAGAAGCTCCTGCGCGGCAAGGGCGTGACCCAGCTCGAGAAGGTGCGCGTCGACCTCGAGCCCGAGCGCCGCGACGAAATGATGCAGCGCACCGGTCGCCGCACGGTCCCGCAGATCTACATCGGCGAGCGCCATGTCGGCGGCTTCGACGACCTCGCCGCACTCGACCGCGCGGGCCAACTCGATCCCCTGCTGGCCGCCTGACGGCCGCAGCCTATCCCCATCCAACCGAAGGAAGCACCATGAGCGACGCCCAGAACCAGCCCGTCTTTTCGATCGAGAAGCTGTACGTGAAGGACATCTCGCTCGAGATCCCCAACGCCCCGCAGGTGTTCCTCGAACGCGAAGCGCCGCAGGTGGACATCCAGCTGCACCACGAGTCGACCAACATCGACGAGGGGGTCTTCCAGACCGTGCTCACGGTGACGGTCACGGCGAAGGTCAAGGAAAAGACCCTGTTCCTCGCCGAAGTGGGCCAGGCGGGCATCTTCGTGATCCGCAACATTCCCGCCGCCGACATCGATCCCATCCTCGGCATCGCCTGCCCGAACATCCTCTATCCCTACGTGCGCGAAGTGGTTTCCGACGTGGTCGGGCGCGCCGGCTTCCCGCCCGTGGTGCTTTCCCCGGTCAACTTCGAGGGGCTGTACCAGGCGCAGAAGCAGGCGCAGGCCGAGCAGCAAAGCAGCGAGCCGGTGATCCAGGTCGCGCACTGACGCCGCCTGCGATGCGCCTGGCCGCGGCACTACTCGCAGCACTACTGGCGCTGCCGGCGTTCGCCGCCGAGTTCCGCACCCTGGGCGAGCGTGCCGCGATCCTCTACGACGCGCCGTCGGTCAAGGCCGACCGCCTGTTCGTCGTGACCCGCGGCTATCCCTTCGAGGTGCTGGTGAAACTGGACCAGTGGACGAAAGTGCGCGATGCGGGTGGCGAGGTCGCCTGGGTGGAGAACCGCGCCTGGGGCGAGCGGCGCAACGCGATGGTGAGCGTGCCGGTTGCCGACGTGCGCGTTTCTCCGGATGCCAAATCCCCGCTCGTCTTCGAGGCCTACAAGCAGGTGCTCCTGGAGGTGCTCGAGCCGCCAGCCGAAGGGTGGGTGAAGGTACGGCACCGGGACGGGCAGCAGGGCTACGCCCGCCTCGCGCACCTCTGGGGCGTCTAGCGCGGCGATGAGGATCGCGGTCCTCGGCGCGGGCGCATGGGGATCCGCGCTCGCCCTGTCCCTCAGTGCCGCGCACGACGTCTGCCTCTGGGCGCGGCGCCGCGACGCGTGCGCCGAGCTGCAGCAGCGCCGCGCAAGCCCCTACCTTCCGGAAGTGGCGCTGCCCGAGGAACTGCGCATCGAAGCCGATCTCGGCGCGGCCGCGGCGGCGAGCGACCTCGCGATCGTCGCCACCGCCACCGCGGGACTGCGCGAAACCGCTGCCGCCATTGCGCGGATCCGGCCGGAACTCTCCCTGCTCTGGGCCTGCAAGGGATTCGAGGCGGGCACCGGGCTGCTGCCGCACCAGATTCTCGAGGAAGCGCTGCCGCGTTCGCCGCGAACGGGCGCGCTTTCCGGGCCGAGCTTCGCCCTCGAGGTCGCGCGCGGCCAGCCGACCGCACTCACCATCGCCTCGCGCGACGCCGAGTTCGCGGCCGGGATGGCGGTCGCCCTGAACAGCGCGCGCCTGCGCATCTATTCCAGCAACGACCTCGTCGGCGTGGAACTGGGAGGCGCGCTGAAAAACGTCGTGGCCATCGCCGCCGGCATCGGCGACGGGCTCGGGTTCGGGGCCAACGCGCGCGCCGCCCTCATCACGCGCGGTCTCGCGGAAATGGCGCGCCTCGGGGTGCGCATGGGCGGGCAGCCGGAGACGTTCATGGGACTCACCGGCCTCGGCGACCTGGTCCTCACGGCGACCGGCGACCTGTCGCGCAACCGGACGGTCGGCAATCGTCTCGCCAAGGGGCAATCGCTCGCGACCATCCTCGCGGAACTCGGCCATGTCGCCGAGGGCGTGTCGACCGCGCGGGCCGCGCGCGCGCTGGCGGCGCGCCACGGCGTCGAAATGCCCATCACCGAAGCCGTGTGCGGCGTCCTGTTCGAAGGCGTGGCGGCGGCGGAAGCCGTACAGCGATTGCTGGCGCGGGATCCGCGCGCCGAATAGCCGGCGCCACCGTGGCGGGCACGCGTCCGTCCCATGTCACGCGCTGCCGGCGTAGCCCAGCTGGCGCCAGGCCTCGAACACCGCCACCGCGACCGCATTCGACAGGTTGAGGCTGCGGTTTCCCGGCACCATCGGCAGGCGCACCCGGCATTGCGGGGCGATGGCGGCCAGGAACGCTTCCGGCAACCCGGCCGTCTCCGCCCCGAATACCAGGACGTCGTCGCGACGAAAGGCAACGGCGTCGAGCCGCGTCGCGCCGCGCGTCGTGAAAGCCAGCAGCCGCCGCGACCCGAGCGCCCGCGCGCAGCTTTCCCAGTCGCGGTGGCGGGTGACGTTGGCCAGCTCGTGGTAGTCGAGCCCGGCGCGGCGCAACTGGCGGTCATCCATGGAAAAGCCGAGGGGTTCCACGAGGTGCAGCGCCGTTCCGGTATTCGCGCACAGGCGGATCACGTTGCCGGCGTTGGGCGGGATCTCCGGATTGACGAGGACGACGTCCACCATGGCGTCAACGCCCGCGCGGCGGCTCGGGCGTGCGCGCCACGACCCATCCCGATACCCGCGCGGCTCCCGCTTCCTTCAATGCGGCGGCGATGGCCGCGAGAGTCGCGCCCGTCGTCATCACATCGTCGATGACGGCCACGTGCAGCCCGTCGAGGCGGCGGTCGACCGCGAAGGCACCGGCCACGTTGCGGCGGCGGGAAGGGCGGTCGAGTCCCGTCTGCGGCGGGGTGTGGCGCACCTTCCGCAGCACTCGCGCATCCAGGGAAAGCCCGAGTTTCCGCGCGACCTGCCGGGCCAGCACCAGGGCAGGCAGGAAGCCGCGCTCGCACAGCCGGGCACCGGAAGCGGGAGAAGCCACGACGAGATCCGGCCGCGGGACATTCGCCGCCGCGCTGGCGAGCGTCGCACCCAGATAGGCACCGACCGCCAGGTCGGCGGAGAACTTGAAGCGGTGGATCAGCCGGTCCATCGGAAATCGGTAGTCGAAGGCAGTGACGACATCGTCGAACGCGGGACTCGCCTGCAGGCAGTCCCCGCACCAGTCACTTCCGGGCGTGGCCACGCCGCATCGCGGACAGGCCGCGGCTGGTCGCGCGAGCAAGCGCTCACAATTATCACATAGCAACTCGGTCGTCGCCGGATCGAGGCACAGCAGGCAATCGGCGCGCCAGTACGGTGGAAACCGCGCCGGCTCGCCTATTTTTTGTGCACTCGTTCGGCCGTGGAGGAGTCTCCGTTTGACAATGTCGGCAATCTCTCGAATCATCAGCAACTTATCGACCATGCGCAGGCCTCCCGTGGACCAGATCGTGCACCCCGCCGCCGCCGCAACCCGCCCGACCCGCAGCCTGCGCGACGAAGCGCGGGACCTGCTCGACCTACCCTTCAACGATCTGCTCTTCAAGGCGCAGACAGTCCACCGCGAGAATTTCGACGCCAATCGCATCCAGCGCTCGACGCTGCTGTCGATCAAGACCGGCGGCTGCCCGGAGGACTGCGGCTATTGTCCGCAGGCGGCCCGCCATTCGACCGGGGTCGAGAACGAGGCGATGCTGCCGCTCGACGAGGTCGTGCGTGCCGCCACGGCTGCCCGGGAAAACGGAGCCACCCGCTTCTGCATGGGAGCGGCCTGGAGGGGACCCAAGGCACGCGACCTGGAGCCGGTGCTCGACATGGTCCGCGAGGTGAAGAAGCTCGGCCTCGAGACCTGTTGCACGCTGGGCATGCTCAAGGACGGGCAGGCCGAGCAACTGCGCGATGCCGGGCTCGACTACTACAACCACAACCTCGACACCGCGCCGGAGTTCTACGGCGAGGTGATCACGACGCGCGACTACCAGGATCGCCTCGACACGCTGGAGCGGGTGCGCGGCGCCGGCATCCACGTGTGC
>CAZOIB010000178.1:0-2264 GCA_964579785.1 uncultured Lysobacter sp.
GCCGCCCTAGAGCGTCGTCCCGAGGGTGAAGAAGAGGACGTTGCGCTTGTAGTCGAAGCCCGGGGCTGTCGATTCGCGCTCGCTGTGCGTGACTTCGGCCCCCAGCCTCAGCCAGCGGCGGAAGTCGTAGACCACCTTCAGGCCGATCGACTTGTTCGTGTCCTCGCGCAGGACGCCGGCGCCCTGGAAGCTGTCGACCCGGTAGCTTCCGACGGCCTGCGTGCGAAGGCGGGAGCTCCACGCATGGTTCCAGGCGAGGCTGTAGTTCGTCGAGAGGATCGAATCGCCGAAGCCGGAGGATTCGCTCGTCTGCTTCGACGTGACCAGGTCGAACACGGAGTACGTCCGCGGGCTCCAGCGCACGCCGACGTCCCAGCTCGTGTCCGAGAGGTCGCGCCGCCCGGCGCCGTCAAAGGTCTTGTTCAGGCGGCCGATCTTGGCTATGCCGCTGGTCGCGGCGGTGGCGTCCCACTTCAGCCCGACGTAGTAGCGCCTTTCCGTGGAGTCGAGGGACGAGGTCGAGTTGACGTAGTCGATCCGTCGCATCTGGGCGTTCACCAGCGCTTCGGTTTTCGGCATGACGCGCCAGTAGAAGGCGCCGCCAAGCTGCGTCGTGTCGCGCTCGAATGCCGCCGTCGTCGCGTGATTGTTGGTGTAGCGCCGGGAATACGCGCCGGCGTCCACCTCGATGCGGCCCTGCGCACCCTGGGCGCCGTAGCGGAACAGGCCGTCGACGCCCATGTTGTCCCATTCATCGGGCGTCAGGGAGGCCGCCCGGTCGGTGGTGCCACGCCCGTCGTGCCCGTGCCTGAATTCGGCATGCAGCCTGAGGGCCGCGCGGGCCGAGAAAGTGAGTTCGCTGTTGGCCACCAGGCCGTAGTCGACGAAGGCATCCGCCGGGCTGGCGTGGTAGCGACCCTGGTCGACGTTCAGCGTGAGGTCGAACCGGAGCTGCCCGGACCGGCCCTCCAGCCGCAGGGCCGGGCTGACGATCGTATATCCGGAGGCCACGACATTGTTCGGCCGGAGAAACAGGTTGTCGTCATAGCCCTGCTTCAGCTCGAGGCTGGGAATCAGCTTCAGGGGGCCGAGGGCGATGCTGCCCGGCTCCGCCTGCGACGTCACCGAGGCCGGCGGCTTCGGCGGCTGGGGAGGCTGGACCTGGGCGTGCGCGGTCGCCATCGCCAGAAAAATGGCGATGCTGATCGTTGTGCAGAGCCTGCTCAGCGTAGCAATGGCAAAACTATCCCAGTTTCAACTTCTTATAATACAATTACTTACGAAAATTTCGCAAGAAAGCGCTTTAATATCTGCGCCTTACGGGGGGACGCAGGGTCCAGATCCGCAATGAAGAGCCTCAAATTTATCCTAAAGTCCTGCGTCTGACGCTGGATGATAACAATTACTGACTCGCGTTTTCGAAGTTTGACCGTACTGCGGATCCAGATGTGAAACACCCCTGGGGAGCGACCCTTCCCCTGCCGTCTACAATGACTTCTGCTCCCGGGTCGCCAAAGGCCGCGCCATGAGAACCTACAGTCTGCGAAAGCGCGTGCTCGTGACCGGCGGCGCCGGGTTCATCGGTTCGCACCTTTGCGAGCGCCTGCTCGCCGATGGCAACGACGTGCTGTGCGTGGACAATTTCTTCACCGGCACCAAGGACAACATCGCCCACCTCCTCGGCAATCCGCACTTCGAGTTGATGCGGCACGATGTCACGGTCCCGCTGTTCGTCGAGGTCGACGAGATCTACAACCTGGCCTGCCCGGCGGCGCCGATTCACTACCAGTACGATCCGGTGCAGACCACCAAGACGAGCGTGCACGGGGCGATCAACATGCTCGGCCTCGCCAAGCGGGTGAAGGCGCGGATCCTGCAGGCCTCCACGAGCGAAGTCTACGGGGACCCGAAGGTGCATCCCCAGCGCGAGGACTACTGGGGCAACGTCAACCCGATCGGCCTGCGCGCGTGCTACGACGAGGGCAAGCGCTGCGCCGAGACGCTGTTCTTCGACTACCACCGGCAGCACGGGCTGCGGGTCAAGGTCGCCCGCATCTTCAACACCTACGGACCCCGCATGCACCCGAACGACGGACGGGTGGTGTCGAACTTCATCGTCCAGGCGCTGCGCGGCAGCCCGATCACCATCTACGGCGACGGCGAGCAGACGCGATCGTTCTGCTACGTCGACGACCTGATCGAGGGCCTCGTCCGGATGATGGCCACGGACTCCGACGTCACCGGGCCGATCAACCTTGGCAACC
>CAZOIB010000179.1:0-16885 GCA_964579785.1 uncultured Lysobacter sp.
GCGGCCACACCCTTCACCGAGCCCGCGGTCACCACGTCGTAGCCCTGCTCCTTGAAGGTCGGCACGTCGGGAATCGCTCCATCGCGGTTCTCGAGGGCCACCGCCAGCGCGCGCAGGCGCCCCGCCTTCA
This sequence comes from uncultured Lysobacter sp., assembly GCA_964579785.1. Lineage (GTDB taxonomy): Bacteria > Pseudomonadota > Gammaproteobacteria > Burkholderiales > Usitatibacteraceae > FEB-7. Next base: position 131 of record CAZOIB010000179.1, read on the forward strand.
TGTGCGGCAGGATCTCGCTCGGGTGGCCGCCGCCGAAGTCGACGTGGCCGCCGACCAGCTTGGTGATCGCATCCGCGCCGCCCGCACCCGGTATCGTCGTGACCTTGATGCCGGCCGCCTTGCCGAAGAGGAGGAACGTGACGTCCACCGAGGCGCCCTTGGTCGAAACGGACGCGGTCGTGTATTCCTTCGCCTTCCCCGCCTTGACGAGATCGGCCAGCGTCTTGTGCGGCGACGAGGCCGGCACCGCGAGCGCGATCGAGTGGATCGACATCCGGCACACGGTCTCGAAGTCCGTGAAGAGGTCGTAGGGAAGCTTGCGCTGGTGCGGCACGACGAGATCCTCGCCCGAACCCCAGCCGAAGAGCAGCGTGTAGCCGTCCGCCTTGGATCGCACGACGTCCACGCGGCCCGGGATGCCGCCGCCGCCGGTCTTGTTGACGACGACGAGCGGCTGCGGGAAGTACTTCGGCGCCACCGTCGCGATTGCGCGCGCCAGCAGGTCCGTCGAGCCCCCCGCGCCGTAGGGCACGATCAGCTGGATCGGCTTGTCCGGATAGGCGGCAAGGCCGTTCGTTGCGGCGACAGTCAATCCAACGGCGGTGGCGAGCACCGTCCAGATTCGCTTATGCATGTGTGACTCCTTCCTGACGTGATGACGACTTGCGGGCGGCATGCGCGGGAGCGGGCAACGGGATCCTCCCTACTTCGCAGCCTCGGATGATGCGACAGCCCGGGCCGCGCGTTTCTTCCGCCACGCGGCCCAGAGGTTGTAGAGCACGAACGCGATCGCGACGGCCATCAGCGAGCCGGAGATCGGCCGCGTGAAGAAGACGGTCCCGTCGCCATTGCTCAGGAGCAGCGCCTGGCGCAGCGACCGTTCCATGATCGGGCCGAGCACGAAGGCGAGCAGCAGGGGTCCCAGGTCGAACTTGAGCTTGCGCGCGATGTAGCCGCAAACCCCCATGACCAGCATGACCCAGATGTCGAAGACGTTGTTGTTGACGCTGTACACGCCGACCAGCGTGAGCACCATGATCAGCGGCGCCAGGAACGAGTACGGGACGCGCAGGAGCTGCACCCACATGCCGACGAGGGGCAGGTTCAGGATGAGGAGCATGACGTTGCCGATGTACATCGAGGCGACCACGCCCCAGAAGACGTCCGCGTGCTCCTTGAGCAGGAACGGCCCCGGCGTGATGCCATGGATGAGGAGTGCCGCGAAGATCATCGCCGTGGAGGCGTTGCCGGGAATCCCGAGGGTGAGCAGCGGGATGAAGGACGACGAGGCCGCCGCGTTGTTGGCGGACTCGGGGCCCGCCACACCCTCGATGGCCCCGTGGCCGAACTCCTCGGGATGATTCGAGACCTTCTTCTCGACGGCATAGGAGATGAGCGACGAGAGGACCGCGCCGCCTCCGGGCAGGATGCCCACGAGGAACCCGATCACGCTCCCGCGCACCATCGCCCACCGGCTGCGCGCGAAATCGGCCATCGTCGGGAACACGTTCCTGATCTTCGTGGTCAGGATCGTTCCGGCCTCGGATTTCTCGAGGCTGTAGAGGATTTCCCCGACCCCGAACAATCCCATCGCCAGGGTCACGAAGTCGAGGTTGCTCTGCAGGTCGGCGATGCCGAAGTCGAAGCGGACCGCGCCGGAGAGCGGGTCGAGCCCCATGCATCCCAGGATGAGGCCCAGGATCGCCATGATCAGGCCCTTGAGCGCCGATTCCCCGGTCAGGTACGTCGCCAGCAGCAGCCCCAGCACGGTGAGCGAGAAGTACTCGGACGGACCGAACTTGAGCGCGGCCTCCGCCAGCGGTGGGGCCATCATGGTCAGGCCGACCAGGCCGATGGTGCCGGCGATGAAGGAACCGATCGCGGCGATGCCGAGGGCCGAACCCGCGCGACCGTTCTTCGCCATCTCGTAGCCGTCGATGCACGTGACCACCGACGCCGCCTCCCCGGGGATCTTCAGGAGGATCGACGTCGTCGAGCCCCCGTACATGGCGCCGTAGAAGATGCCCGACATCAGGATGATGGCGGTGACGGGCGAGCCCATCTTCATGCTGATGGGCAGCAAGAGCGCGATGGTGGCCGCGGGGCCCAGCCCCGGCAGCACGCCCACCGCGGTGCCGAGCGCGCAGCCGATCAGCCCCCAGAGGAGATTGACCGGCGTGAAGGCGATCTGGAATCCGTGCCAGAGTCCCGCGAAGTCGAACATCGGTTCGGTCTCCCGTCGCGCCTAGAAGAGCAGTCCGCGCGGAAACGGGGTCTGCAGGAAGCGATCGAACACCAGGTAGACGACGAGTCCGGTCGCAAGTCCCGTGGTGGCAGAAACGAGGACTCCCTTGTGTTCGACCAGGAGCAGCCACCCCGTGACCAGGACCACGACGCTGGTGATGGCGCCGATGTCGTCGAAGACGACGACATAGACCGCCGTGATGACCATGGCGAGGAGCGGATGCAGCCACGCCTTGGGCTCCCAGAAGGGAACCTGCCGGTCCTCGGGCCCGAGGTTGGTGGCGATGAGGCAGATGGCGAGCACGCCGAGGATCACCCCGAGGCCGAAGGGCATGAAGCCCGAGCCGGGCTGGCCGTGGTCCATGAGGCGCAGCACCCAGACGGACTGCTGGATGACGAGTCCCGCCACCGCCAGGAGGAAGACGCCCGCATACCGCTGCCAGGACTTCATCGTGGTCACCCTGCCCCGTCAGGCCTTCTGCCCGATCTCGAAGTTCGCCAGCTTCTCCAGGGCGCGCACCATCGCGGAGTGGTCCCACGCCTTGCCGCCGTGGGCGGCGCACGCATTGAACAGCTCCTGGGCGGTGGCCGTGTTGGGCAGGCTCAGGCCCATCTTGCGCGCCGAGCCCAGCGCGAGCGACAGGTCCTTCTGGTGCAGTTCGATGCGGAACCCCGGATCGAAAGTCCGCTTCACCATGCGCTCGCCGTGCACCTCGAGGATGCGCGACGAGGCGAAACCGCCCATCAGCGCCTGGCGGACCTTGGCCGGATCGGCGCCGGCCTTCGACGCGAAGAGCAGCGCCTCGCCGACCGCCTCGATGGTGAGCGCCACGATGATCTGGTTGGCCACCTTGCACGTCTGGCCGTCGCCGTTGCCGCCGACGAGCGTGATGTTCTTGCCCATCAACTGGAAGAGCGGCAACACTTTCGCGAACGTCGCCTCGCTTCCGCCGACCATGATCGTGAGGGTCGCGGCCTTCGCGCCCACCTCGCCGCCGGACACCGGCGCATCGAGGTACTCGCAGCCCAGGTCGTTGATGCGCTTCGCGAACGCCTTCGTCTCGATGGGCGCGATGGAACTCATGTCGACGACGATCTTGCCTGCCGAGAGTCCTTCCGCCACGCCGCCCGGGGCGAAGAGCACGTTATCCACATCAGGCGTGTCCGGCACCATGATGACGATGATGTCTGCGTGCCTCGCGACCTCCGCCGAGTTGGTGCAGACGCGGGCGCCGCCCTTCACCAGCGCCTCCGGCACCGGGCCGATGGTGAAGACGTGCAGCTCGTGGCCGCCAGCCTGCAGGTGGCCGGCCATGGGCGCGCCCATGATTCCCAATCCGATGAAGCCGATCTTGCTCACGGGGTTCTCCTTGTTGGGTCTTGGATACTCAGCGGACCAGGCAGGGCCGCTTGTGGTCGAATTTCCATCCGGGGATGAGGTACTGCATGGCGACCGCGTCGTCGCGTGCCCCCAGTCCGTGGGCCTTGTACAGGTCGTGTGCCTTCGCGAGCTGCGCCTCGTCGATTTCCACGCCGAGCCCCGGCTTGCCGGGCAGCTCGAGGTGTCCGTCGCGAATCGGGAACGGCTCCTTCGTCAGGCGCTGGCCGTCCTGCCAGATCCAGTGCGTGTCGATCGCCGTGACGCGCCCCGGTGCCGCCGCGGCCGTGTGCGTGACCATGGCGAGCGAAATGTCGAAATGGTTGTTCGAATGCGAGCCCCAGGTGAGGCCCCAGTCGTTGCACGTCTGCGCCACGCGCACCGAGCCCTGCATCGTCCAGAAGTGCGGATCGGCCAGCGGAATGTCGACCGCCTGCAGCTGCAGCGCGTGCACCAGTTGCCGCCAGTCCGTGGCGATCATGTTGGTGGCGGTGGGCAACCCCGTGGCGCGCCGGAATTCCGCCATCACCTCGCGGCCCGAGAACCCCTCCTCGGCGCCGCACGGGTCCTCGGCGTACGCCATCACGCCCTGCAAGTCCCGGCACAGGCGGATCGCATCCTCGAGGAGCCAGCCGCCGTTCGGGTCGAGCGTGATGCGCGCGCCCGGGAACCGCTCGTGCAAGGCACGGATGGCCTCCACTTCCTCCTCGCCGCGCAGCACGCCACCCTTCAACTTGAAGTCGTTGAAGCCGTACAGCACATGCGCGGCCTCGGCCAGACGCACCACGCTCGCCGCATCCATCGCCTTCTCGTTGCGCAGGCGGAACCATTCATGCCTTGCATCCGGCTCGCTGCGGTAGGAAAGGTCGGTGCGGCCGCGATCGCCCACGTAGAACAGGTAGCCCAGGACCAGCACGCGATCGCGTTGCCGGCCTTCGCCCAGCAGGTCCGCGACAGGCACGCCCAGGAACTGGCCCAGGAGGTCGAGCATCGCGCTCTCGACGGCCGTCATCGCGTGGATGGCAGTGCGCAGGTCGAAGGTCTGGAGTCCCCGCCCGCCCGCGTCCCGATCGGCGAACCGGCGCCGCATCTCCTGGAGCACGCGGTTGAACGAGCTCACCGGCTGCCCGACCACGAGGGCGCGCGCCTCCTCGAGCGTCTGGCGGATCTTCTCGCCGCCTGGAACCTCGCCGACACCGGTGTTTCCGGCACTGTCGCGCGCAACGACGACATTGCGCGTGAAAAATGGCCCGTGAGCGCCGCTCAGGTTGAGCAGCATGCTGTCGTGCCCGGCAACCGGGATGACGCGAAAATCCGTGACGGCCGGTGCGCCTCTTGCCGTGCGGGAGGGGGATGTCTGCGGCATGTGCCGATCCTTGGGCGCACTCCGCGCCGACTCGATGATATCGATATCATTCGCAAGCTGTCAAAGGCTCGATTTGTCATGGATCAAGAGTCGTGCCTTGGTCCTGATACCGATGCCATTTGCCAGTCGCGCGGGTGAGGAATATCCTGCCTGTTCACCCCCTCACCACGCCGGACCCGCTGTCCATGGCGCGCATGCCTTCCCGAGAACCACCCGCGCCGGACGCCGATCCCGAGGGCGACGCTGCGCGGCAACCGCGCGCCCGGAAAGCCGTCACGATCCGCGATGTCGCCAAGGTCGCCGGCGTGTCGCCCATCACCGTGTCGCGCGCCCTGAGCCGCCCCGAACTCGTCACCCCGGAGACACTCGAGCGCGTGCGTGCGGTCGTGGCACGAACCGGCTACGTGCCGAACATCCTCGCCGGAAGCCTGCGCTCGCGCCGCAGCCGGATCATCGCGGCGATATTCCCGCAGGTCACGAACGCCATGTTCGTCGACACGATCCAGGCCTTGGCCGACCGGCTGCGGGAGGAGGGCTACCAGTTGCTGCTGGGGCTCTCCTCGTACGAGATGCGCGAGGACGAGCTCATCGCCGGCATTCTCGGGCGGCAGCCGGACGGCATCTACCTCACGGGCATCGCGCACGCTCCGGAGACGCGCCGCCGGCTCGTCGCCTCGCACATTCCCATCGTCGAAGCGTGGGACCTGACCCCGTCGCCCATCGACATGCTCGTCGGCTTCTCCCACGAGAAGGCCGGGGCCGCGATGGCGCGCCACCTCGTCGCCAAGGGCCACAGCCGCATCGGCCTGGTGTGGGGTGACGATGTCCGTGCGGGCTTTCGCAAGAACGGCTTCCTGTCGGCCCTCGCGGAGCAGGGCATCCACGAAGTGCCGACCAGCCTGCGGCCGGCGCCCGGCATGTTCCAGCGCGGACGCGAGGGGTTCGCGGAGCTGCTCGGCACGGGCGCGCCCCTCACGGCCGTGGCGTGCAGTTCGGATGTGCTCGCGCAGGGCGTCATCGCGGAGGCGCAGGACCGCGGCATCCGCATCCCGGGCGACATCGCCGTGATCGGGTTCGGCGACTTCGACTTCGCGGCGCACACGTCGCCCTCACTCACCACCATCGCCATCGACAAGGTGCGGATCGGCCAGCTTGCGGCCGAGGCGCTGCTCGCGAGAATTCAGGGCCAGGAGGTGGCTGCGAGGATCGTGGACGTGGGTTTCCGGCTCGTCGAGCGCGGGAGCACCTGATCAGGTCACCGGCGCCGGGTTGAACAGCACCAGCGCGTTGTGCAGCTTCCACTGCTCGGCCCAGGTGCGCTTGCGGCCGCTGGCCACGTCGAGCATCAGGCGGAAGAGTTCCCAGCCCACCTCCTCGATGCTCGCTTCGCCGTCGGCCACCTTGCCGGCGTTCACGTCCATCAGGTCGTGCCAGCGCCGCGCCAGGTCGGTTCGCGTCGCGACCTTGATCACCGGGCATTCCGCGAGGCCATAGGGAGTGCCGCGACCGGTGGTGAACACGTGCAGGTTCATGCCGGCGGCGAGCTGCAGGGTGCCGCAGATGAAGTCGCTCGCCGGCGTGGCGGCGAACACCAGGCCGCGCTGCCCGGCTTTCAGTTTCTCGCCCGGCGGCAGCACGTGTGAGATCGGTGCCGTCCCGCTCTTCACGATCGAGCCCATCGCCTTCTCGGCGATGTTGGCCAGGCCCCCGGCCTTGTTGCCCGGCGTCGTATTGGCGGAGCGGTCGACCCGGCCGCGCTCCAGGTAGCGGTCGTACCAGCCCAGTTCGCGCACGATGGCCTCCGCGACCTCGGCCGAGGCGGCCCGGCTGGTGAGCTGTTCCACGGCATCGCGCACCTCGGTGTTCTCGCTGAACATCACGGTGGCGCCGGCGCGCACCAGCAGGTCGGACGCGAACCCCACCGCCGGATTGGCGGTGAATCCCGAGAAGGCGTCGCTGCCGCCGCATTGCACGCCGACCACCAGTTCGCTTGCGGGAATGGTTTCGCGCCGGCGGGCGTTCAGGCGCTCGAGGTGGGGCTTGGCACTCGTCACGATGTCGTCCAGCATCGACAGGAAACCGACGTGGCTGTCCGCCTGCAGGCAGATCGTCTCGGGGCCGAGGCTCGCGTCGCGCCCGTCGACGATCGGGAACGATCCCGGCGGCAGCAGCCGGTCCGGCTGCAGCTTCTCGCAGCCGAGGCTCACCACCATCACCTCGCCGCCGAAGTTCGGATTGAGCGAGATGTTGCGCAGCGTGCGGATGGGAATCACCGCATCGGGCGCGTCGATGGCCACGCCGCAGCCGTAGGTATGCTCCAGCCCGATCACGTCGTCCACGAACGGGTACGCGGGCAGCAGCTCGTCCTTGATGCGCGCCACGGCCTGTGCGACCACGCCGGCCACGCATTGCACGGTGGTGGTGATGGCGAGGAGGTTGCGCGTGCCCACGGACCCGTCGGCATTGCGAAAGCCCTCGAAGGTGTACCCGGTCAGCGGTGCCGCGGCTGGCGGCCTCACCGTCGCCATCGGCAGGCCCTCCAGGGCGCGGGCCGCGGGAATGCGCAGCACCCGCTCGTGCACCCAGCTTCCCGCGGGAAGGTCGCGCAGCGCGTAGCCGATGGGCACGCCGTAGCGGCGCACGGCCGCGTCCCGGGCGATGTCGACGAGCGCCACCTTGTGGCCCTGCGGAATCTTCTCGAGGAGCGCGACCCCGGCTCCGGGAATGCCCGCGGGCAGGACGGTGCCGGCAGTCAGGCCGCCGTCGTTGGCGACGACGGCCACGTTGTCGTCCGCCTGCATGCGGATGGTGAGCGGCGGGCGTGGCTTCATGTCGGATTTTCCATCCATCGATCTTCCTCCGAGCCGCGCGACCCCGCTAGAGGCGCACTTCCAGCCGCAGCGCCGTCACCAGGTAGCCCTTGCGCGTGTCCACGACCGACTGCTGTTCGTTGCCGGTGACGAAGATGTTGTGGGTCTGGAAGTCGCGCGGGTCGGTGGCCGTGAACGACAGGCGCAGCCGGGTCCCGCTGTCCACGTGCCAGAGCAGGTAGGCATCGGTCACCACTTTGCGCCGCAGTCGCTCGAGCTGCTCCGCGGTGAGGCGGATGTCGTAGGCCGGCGTCCAGTTGACCGAGCCGCCCACGGACAGCGGCCAGCCCCGGAAGCGGTAGTCCGCGCCGAGGTTGCCGGTCATGTCCGGCTGGCCCGCGAGGCGGTTGTCCGGGCCGGGAACCTCATCCACCCGCGACCGGAAGGCCGAGAAGTTGGCGCGCACGTTGACGGCCGGCGCGTCCGCGAACAGTTCGCGCAGGTTGGCCTTGCCGTCGAGCTCGATGCCGCTGGTCATCGCGTTGCCCAGGTTCTGCGGCCGCGTCACCCAGCGGGGGCTCGCCGACCACGAGACCTCCTCGAGCGCCGTCACGCTGCGGATCACGTCGCTCACCCGCCGCGTGAAGAGATTCGCCGACAGCACGCCGCCCGACGCGAGATAGCGTTCGTAGGCCAGCTCCAGGCCGTTGGCGATCTCCGGCTTGAGGGCCGCGTTGCCCGCGATGTCCGGGCTGGTCGGCGTGTTCGGTCCCGGCACCGGGTAGAGCGTGTTCAGGCGCGGGCGCGCCACCAGGTTCTGCGTGGTCGGCGGGCGGTAGCTCTGCGTGAGGCTCGCGCGCACCTGGTCGCGCCGCGGCGCGTCGAACCGCCACACCACGTGCGCGAGCGGGTTGACCACGCTGCTGCGGTTGCGCACGGGGTTCGCCTCCAGGTCGCTACTCGTGTCGATCGCCTCCCAGCGAAGCCCAAGCGAGGTCGACCAGTTCGGGTTCGGATCCCACTCGTCCTGCAGATAGAGCGCGGCGCGGCGCACCTGCACGTCGAGGTCGGTGCCGAACTCCTCCAACTGCGGCTCGCCGTTCAACAGCGTGAGCGGCTTCTCCTTGCGCGTGCCCTGCTCCCACTCCCCGCCCGTGGTGAAGGTGTGCACATCGGCCCAGCGCCGCGCCACCTTGCCCGCCGCGTTCCAGGAAATGTCGCGGATGTCGTTGTTGGCGACCTGCCGGAGCGTGCGGTTGCCGGCCGCGTCGAACTGGTCCTGCACGCTCACCGCGTCCACGGTGAAGATCCCCGCACCGCCGCGCAGCTCGGCCGTGGTAACGGGGTCGAGACGGCGGCTGAGCTGCGTCGTGAAGCGCGCATTGCGGAACCGGCTGTCGTAGCTCGACGCGCTGGTGTCGTACGGCGCCGTGCCCACCGCCTGCGTGAGGCGGCCGCGGCTGTCGCCGTGGTTGTTGCTCGCCACGATGAAGGGCTGCAGGCTGAACTGCTCGCCGGGTCCCAGCCGCCACTGGAAGCGCGAGGTGGCGAAGAGGCTCTCGTTCTGCGAGGCCGAGGCGATGACGTTGCTCTGGGCCAGGGTGACCGTGCCGGTGGGGATGTCGGTGAACGTGGTCTCGACCACGCCGTCGTTGGCGAGGTCGCGCCGGTTCGCCGACAGCGTCAGGTTGTAGCTGCCGCTATCGGAGAGCGTGTCGTTGCGCGAGTAGGAGGCATTGGGCGAGTAACGGCCGTTCTCTTCCTGCACCCCGGCGCGGATGTCGTTGCGGCGCTCGCGCAGCGCCTCGCGCAGGATGATGTTGATGGTGCCGGCGATCGCGCGCGTGCCGGTTGCCGCGGTCGGCGCGCGCAGGATCTCGATGCGCTCCACCTGCTCGGGCGCGATGTCCTCCATCGAGAAGCCCGGCGGGATGCGCTCGCCGTTGATGAGGATCTGCGTGAACCCTCCCGCCATGCCGCGCATGCGCACCGGCCCGCCGCGGCCCGGACGTCCGCCCTGCGTGACGCCGGGGAGCCGGCGCATCACGTCGCCCAGGTTAGTGTCGCCGTACTGCTCGATTTCCTCGCGGCCGATGATGATCTTCGAAGCCGTGGAATCGCGCCGCTCGCTGGTCGTGGAGCGCTTCTCGGTGATCTCGAGCGACTCCATCCGGGCTGGCGCCGGCTCCTTGCGGGCGTCGGTGCCTTTCGGCGGGTCGGGCCGCTTCGTCGCCGCTTCGGGTGCCTCCGGTTGCGGTGATTCGGAGGGCTGCTGGGCCTGGGCGGCGGCGGCCAGGAACAGCGCCGCAAGGGAAAGTGGCAGTTTCATCAGGCGTGGAGACGGGAGGGCAGGCGCGAGTCTACCGGTCGGCGCAGGGCAGCCCATCGCCGAAGTGCAACCGATTGTGACAGCCGCTAGATCCACCCGCGGCAGCGCGCTGCCCCGCAGCGGCAGGCGAGCCGCCCTTCGTGGTGGCTATCCTCGTAGTCCACGGTGAGCTCCTCGCCGGCACGGATGTCGCGCAGCGCATAGAACTCGGCACGCTCCCGCGTCCTGCGCATGAACGTGTTGGGCGCGCAGGAGTGATTGATGAAGCGGAAGCCCGTGCGCATGCCGCGCGCGTCGATCGCCTTGCGCTCCAGCTCCACGATCGCGACGATCCGCAGCCGCGCAGCGCGCCGCCGCGCTTCCGCGATCGGGATGACCTCGCCCTCGAACTCGCCGATCTTGGCGCGCTTCGCGATGCGGCAGCCGGCGAAGAGTCCCCGGCCCGTGATCGGGCTCGGGCCCACCCGAAGCGCGTCATGGATGGGGGACGAGAACGTCACGCGCTTCATGACGGAAAGTCTGGCATCGTGACCATGGCCGCTACGCCTGCGGGCGCGTCACCCACCACGCGAGGGCGCCGGCCAGCACCAGCATCACCGCGGCCACCAGGAATGGCGCCCCGGGCAGGTGCAGGCCGGGGCCGCGGTCGGTGATCGACCAGGCGAAGACCTGGGTGAAGAGCGTCGGGCCGATCATGCCGGTGATCGCCTGCAGGCTGGAACTCGCGCCCTGCAGCTGCCCCTGCTCGGAAGCGCTCACCCGCCGGCTCATGATCGCCTGCGCCGAGGGGCCGGCGAATCCCCACATCGCCATGATCGGGATGCCCATGAGAAAGATCGTTCCCGATGGCGCCAGGCCGTAGATCGACATCCCGATCGCACCGAGGGCGAGCCCCGCCCCCAGCGCGTTGCGCTCCCCGAGGCGCTTCACCACCGGCCGGATCAGCCCGCCCTGCACGATCATCGAGCACACGCCCACCCCGGCGAGGACGAGCCCCACCGCCATCTCGCCCCAGCCGTAGCGGTAGCCCATGTAGAGCACGGTCACCGCGGGGAAGACCACGTGCGACAGCTGCATCAGAAAGAGCACCGCCGCGATGCCATAGAGCTCGCGGTGCGAGCTGAGCAGCCGCAGCGACCCCACCGGGTTGGCGCGCTTCCAGGAAAACGCGGAGCGCTTCGCCACGGCGAGCGACTCCGGCAGCACGAAGTAGCCGTAGGCGGCGTTGGCGAGCGTGAGCGCGCCCGCCACCCAGAAAGGCAGGCGCGGATCGACGCCCCCGAGCACGCCGCCCAACGCCGGCCCCAGCGTGAAGCCGAGCCCGAAGCCCGCCCCCACCATGCCGAAGGCCGCCGCGCGCTTTTCCGGCGCCGAGACGTCGGCGATGTAGGCGAACGCCGTGGAGAAGCTCGCCGCCGTGATCCCCGAGATGACGCGCCCCACGAAGAGCCAGGCGAGGTTCGGGGCGAGCGCCATCAGGAAGTAGTCCAGGCCCAGCCCGAGGCAGGAGATGAGGATGACCGGCCGGCGCCCGTAGCGGTCCGAGAGGGCCCCGAGGATCGGCATGAAGAGGAACTGCATCAGCGCCCAGGCGGTGCCGAACACGCCATAGACCTCGGCCGCCCGCGCGGTGTCGCCGCCCTCGAAGGCCTCCACGAGCTTCGGCAGCACCGGGATCACCACCCCCATGGCGATCACGTCCACCACCACGAGGGCGAAGATGAAGCCGAGGGCGGCAGGGCGGGCGGCCATGGTCGGGGCGTGGGAGGTCCGTCGGGCGGACTGCAGGTGGTCGGGCAGGGGCGAGTCTAGCGGAACCGGGTGCCGGCCCGAGGACGGGCTAACTGGCGCGCGGTTGATCCCCGGCAAGATTCGGGCCGCAGCCGGGGACTACATTGACCTCGGGACCCTTCCCAAGGGAGAAAGCGATGAAAACACCCCCCCATCGCCACAACGAAGTACGCCACGAAACGCTTTATGCGCCGCGCCACGTCGACCCCTACCTCGACTTCGAGAAGCCGGGGCGCGATGCGCGTTGCCCGGAGTGCGGCGTCGTGTTCCACAAGGGCCGTTGGGCCTGGGGACCGACCCCCAAGGACGCGGTCGCGATGAAGTGCCCGGCCTGCCTGCGTATCCATGACCACTTTCCGGGCGGTTACGTGACGCTGAAAGGGCCGTTCGTGGCCGAGCACCGTGACGAGTTGAAGCAGCTGGTGCAGGCCCGCGAAGCGCACGAGAAGGCGGAACATCCGCTGGAGCGGGTGATGGCCATCGGCGAGCGCAAGGAGGCCCTCGAGATCACCACCACCGGCAACCACCTCGCGCGCGCCATCGGCAACGCGGTGCGCGCGGCCTACGACGGCAACCTCAAGGTGCGCTACGAGTCGGAAGAGAACCTCGTGCGCGCCACCTGGACGAGGTGAGCCCCGCGCGCCAGGTGTGGTGCGGCTTTTCGCGCCACACCTGGCGGAACTTTCCGCTCACGGGGTGGGCGGCGACCTTGCCGATGTCGATGCGCGACGCAATGCCCGTGAGGCCCTGGCGGGCGAGGAACTGCGTCAGCGCATCCTTCACCCGCGTCCTGATGTCCGGCCGCCGCGATGGCGGCTCCACGCGCACGCGCAGCGCCCGCGGCCCGGTCTGCACGACCTGGAAGCGGTGCACGCCGGCACCCTCCTCGACCGCGGTGCAGAGCGCCATCGGCAGCACCGGCACCTCGTGGTCCCGCGCATCGTGCAGGCGCAGGATCTCGTCGCGGCGTCCATCGACGCGGATCACCGGGAACGGGCGTCCGCAGGCGCAGGGCCGGGAGACGAGCGTGACGCTGTCACCCAGCTCGTAGCGGATCAAGGGCTGCACGCGGTTGGCCAGGTTGGTGAGCAGCACCGAGGCCGAGGGCGTGTCCGGTGGCACCGGCCGGTAGTCCTCGTCCACGGGCTCGAGCACCACCCAGTCGTCGTTCAGGTGCAACGCGCCGCGCTCGCACTCGAAGGCGATGTTGATGAATTCGCTTGCCCCGTAGTCGCCGGCGACCCGGCATCCGAAGGCGCGCTCGATGTGGTCGCGCGCGATGGGCGCGAGCCACTCGCCGCCATACCAGAGGACGGACGGCTCCACCTCCAGCCGCCCGGCATCCTTCTCGTGGGCCAGCGCGCGCAGCACCGTCGCATAGGAGGCGATCACCGTCGGCCGGAAGCGCTCCAGTTCCGTGCAGATCTCGCGGATGGGCGCCGTGACCGGGAAGACCCGCGCATTGGCCTCGAACCAGGGGTGCAGCGCGCGCAGGCGCTCCCAGCCGACGACGCCGGCAAAGTGGCCTTCGGTTGCGGCGATGAGGGCATAGCGGTGCCCGGCAAGGGCCTGGTTCCAGTTCCAGGCCGGCGCCAGCGCACCCAGGCGCGTGGCGCCGAGGGCATCGTGGACGGCGAGGGAGTCCGGGTCCTGCACCAGCAGCCCCGGAACGCCGGTCGTGCCGGAGCTCGAGAAGATCGCGTAGCGGCCGAGGTAGGGCTGGCCGACACGCGCGAGGTCGGCGCTGAACTCCTCGACCCCCCGCAACGTGATGGCCGGGTCGGTCACCCAGTCGTCGAAGCGCGCCATGAGTTCCGCCTTGTGCACGGGCGGCAGGTCGGTCAGGCGCAGGTCGCGGTGCGGGACCTTTCCCCAGCGCTCGGCATAGAAGCGCGAGTGGCGGGGGGTCCACGCGAGGAGCCGCGCCAGGCGCTCGGCCTGCAGCCGCTCGATGGTGATGCGCCCCGCGGCCTGGGACCACGTCGCATCCGTGGCGAAATTGGCCCACCGGCAAGTCGCATCGAGGAACGACCACGTCACGGGGCTCACCCCCTTGCCCTCCCGAAACCGCGTTGCCCTATTCTGAACGCCGTTGCAATGGCGGGAACACCGGTTGCGTCAGGAAAACCTCACTTCCCGCGATTGACGCCAGGATGCGGGCGGTGTTACCTTGGTGTCACCCTCCGGGAGCGACGCCATGGCGACGACGACACTGAAACTCTCCGACCAGCTGAAGGCGCGGATCGCAGCGCTTGCCGAGATGGAAGGCAAGAGCCCGCATGCCTTCATGGTGGATGCCCTCGAACAACAGGCCGGGCGCGCCGAGCGGCGGCGGGCATACCTCGCCGCGGGGGATGAGGCGGCACACGAGTTCGATCGCACCGGCATTGCCTACGCATTCGAGGACGTGGAGCGCTACATCGTTGCCCGTGCCGCCGGCAAGAAGGTCGCGCGTCCGAAGCCCCGGAAATACCCGACCAAGCGGTAAGCGAGGTGCCATCCGTTGTTCTTCAACTCGCCGCGCTCGACGACCTCGAGCGGCTGACCGATTTCCTTCGCGACTCGGACCCGCTCGCGGCGGCCGCAACGGCCGTGGTCATTGCCGATGGGCTGCGCGTTCTCGCCCGGCATCCGCTGATCGGACGACCTCTCGAGAACGGCAAGCGCGAGCTGCTGATCTACCGGGGGCGGGCGGGATACGTCGCACAGTACCGCTACGACCCGATGTCGGAGCGGGTCGTCGTCCTGGCCATCCGGCACCAGCGGGAAGTCGACCCCTAGCCCCTTTCCGATACGATAGGCATCCTGACCTCCGACTGCAGCCCATGGACGACAAGGCCACGCCCGATCCGACGCCGCCCACGCGAGACGATGCCGCCATCCCCGCCTCGCAGAGGATTCGCGAACGCCTGCGCCAGGCGCGCGAGCGCTTCCACGCCAACGACAACATCGCGAAGTACATCGAGCCCGGGGAAATGCCGGAGCTCCTCGCCGAGGTCGAGGCGAAGATGCAGCACGTGCTGGAAAGCCTGGTGATCGATACCGAAAGCGACCACAACACGCAGGGCACCGCCCGGCGCGTGGCGAGGATGTACCTGACGGAGGTCTTCCGCGGCCGCTACATGCCCATCCCGCCCGTCACCGAGTTCCCCAACGTCGAGCGGCTAAACGAGCTGATGATCGTGGGGCCGATCACGGTGCGGAGCGCGTGCTCCCACCACCTGTGCCCGATCATCGGGCGGGTCTGGATCGGCGTCATGCCCAACGAGCACTCCAACCTGATCGGGCTCTCCAAGTACGCGCGGCTGTGCGACTGGGTGATGAGCCGCCCGCAGATCCAGGAGGAGGCGGTGACGCGCCTGGTGGACCTGCTGCAGGCGCGCATGCAGCCCGACGGCCTGGCGCTGGTGATGGAGGCCGACCACTTCTGCATGCAGTGGCGCGGCGTGAAGGACACCGACTCGAAGATGATCAACAGCGTGATGCGCGGCTCCTTCCTGAAGGATGCCAACCTGCGCCGCGAATTCCTCGCCCTGCTGCAGAGAAAGAACGCCTAGGAGGCCCCGATGCTCGTCAGACTCCTCTACGCCAGCCGCTCGGCGAAGCCCCTCGCCCCGGAAGTGATCGAGGCCATCCTGGAACAGTCGCGCAAGCACAACCCCGAGCTCGGCATCACCGGGGTCCTGTGCCAGAGCGGCGAGGTCTTCATGCAGGTGCTGGAAGGCGGGCGCGTGGCCGTGAACCTGCTCTACAACCAGATCGTGCGCGACGAGCGCCACCGCGACGTGGTGTTGCTGCATTACGAGGAAGTCGCCGAGCGCCGTTTCGCCGGCTGGACCATGGGCCAGGTGAACCTCGCCAAGGTGAACCCGTCGACGCTCCTCAAGTATTGCGAGAAGCAGGCGCTCGATCCCTACGCCATGTCGGGTGTCGCCGCGCTGGCGCTGCTGGAAGAGCTGATCGCCACCGCGCAGATCATCGGCCGCGCGGCCTGAGGGCGCATCCCGGCGCGCCGGGCGCCGCATTTTCCCGAAGCGGAGGCCGCTTTCCGATGGCACTACTGCGTCACCGCTGCCGTGCAAGCCGCGCCGACCTGGGCCTCACGCGCCGGCAGTTCGCCGCGCTGGAGCGGCTCGACACCGCGCCGAAGGTCCAGGCATTCGTCAACCGCATCCCGGCCAACCACGAGCTCGGCGGCGAAACGCTGCTGTCCGCGCGCGAGGTGCTGCGGCAGCGCCGCGCGCATTGCCTCGAGGGGGCGTTCGTCGCCGCCATCGCGCTGTGGGTCCACGGCAGGCCACCGCTCATCGTGCACCTCGACTGCGACCTCTCGGACTACCCGCACTGCATCGCCGTCTACCGCAAGGGCCGCTACTGGGGCGCCATTTCCAAGACGAACGGGGCGGTGCTGCGTTATCGCGATCCCATCTACCGGTCGTTGCGCGAGCTCGCCCTCTCCTATTTTCACGAGTACTGCGACCGCAAGGGTCGCCACACCCTGCGCAGCTACTCGGTCGCCTACGACATGCGCCGCGTCGACACCGACCAATGGGTGACGCCCAAGGAAGCGTGCTGGGATGTCCACGACACCCTGCTGGGGTTGCGTCACTACCCGCTGGTCACGCGCCGGCAGATCCCCGCGCTGTCGCGCCGCGACCCCTTCGAGAGCCGTGTGGCGAAGTTCGTCCAGTACCCGAAGCCGAAACTGCAGCGAAGAGCCAAGTAAAGCGTCGAGACTCTCTGGCGCGTCCACGGAGTGCAACGGGCGGTGGCAGGGAAAGTCGATCTCCATCCTTGGCACGCGACCGTCGCGGACGAGACAGCGCGAGCGCTGTCG
>CAZOIB010000180.1:0-6315 GCA_964579785.1 uncultured Lysobacter sp.
ACCCAGCGCGTGAAGACCGGCGCGAGGGCCTTGTTCACCGCATAGCCCAGCCGCCAGCCGGTCATCGCCCAGGTCTTGGACGCACCGTCGCTGATGATGGTGCGTTCCTGCATGCCGGGGATGGAGGCGAGCGAGGCGAAGGCGCCGTCGTACACGAGGCGCGAGTAGATCTCGTCGGCGTACACCCAGACGCCGGGATGCTTCGCGAGGATGGCCGCGATGGCCTGCATGTCCTTCGCGGGCACGATGCCGCCGGTGGGGTTCTGCGGCGAGTTGAGGATGAGGAGCTTCGTGCGCGCGGTGATCTTCGCCTCGAGCTCGGCCGGGTCGAAGTTGAAGGCGCGCGACTCGCGCAGGTAGAGGGGCACCGGCACCGCGCCCATGGCGCGGATCTGCGACTCGTAGATCGGGAAGCCGGGGTTGGGATAGATCACCTCGTCGCCCGTGCCGTGGTCGGTGACGGAAAGGATCGCGTAGGCGATGAAGGGCTTGGCCCCCGCGCCGACCACGACATCGTCCGCGCTCACCGCGATGGCGCGCGTGCGCGAGACATGTTTCGCGATGGCCTCGCGCAGCTCGACGATGCCCGCGGAAGGCGTGTAGCCGTGCTTGCCCTCCCGGATCGCCCTGACGGCGGCATCCTGGATGTTCACCGGCGTCGGGAAGTCGGGCTGGCCGATGCAGAAGGAAATGATGTCCTTGCCGGCGGCCTGCAGCTTGGCCACCTCGGCCAGGACGACGAAAGCGTTCTCGGTGCCGAGCTCGTTGGCGCGGCGGCTGATGGCGGGCATGGGGGGTTCCGTCGTTGTGTCCCCTTCATGTTACCGCGCTGGTATTCTCGACGTGGGATTGCGCAGAGCAAGGGAGGCCACGGTGGCGATGAAGAAGAAGTCGGCGAAGAGCGCGAAGCCGCCGCGGGGGAAGCCCGCGAAGGCCGAAGACGAAGTCCTGGCCGACGCCAGGGAACTGGCGAAGATCGAGCAGTACTGGCACCGGGCAGGCCGCACCAAGCCGCGCAAGCCGCCCGGCGACTACAAGTACGTGAAGGAGCTGGCCCACCTGCAGGTCGAGTTGATCAAGCTGCAGGAGTGGGTGCGCATGCAGGGACTCAAGGTCGCGGTGATCTTCGAGGGCCGCGACGCGGCCGGCAAGGGCGGCGTGATCAAGCGCATCGCCGAGTGCCTGAACCCGCGCATCTGCCGCATCGTCGCCCTGGGCACCCCGACGGAGCGCGAGAGGAGCCAGTGGTACTTCCAGCGCTACGTCCCGCACCTGCCGGCCGCGGGCGAGATCGTCCTCTTCGACCGCAGCTGGTACAACCGCGCCGGAGTCGAGCGCGTGATGGGCTTCTGCAGCGAAGCCGAGTACGAGGAGTTCCTGCGCTCCTGCCCGCAGTTCGAGGAGATGCTGGTGCGTTCCGGCATCGTGCTGGTCAAGTACTGGTTCTCGGTGAACGACGAGGAGCAGGAGCGGCGCTTCCAGGAGCGCATCCGCAACCCCACCAAGCGCTGGAAGCTCTCGCCGATGGACATCGAGTCGCGCAAGCACTGGGTGGAGTATTCGCGGGCCAAGGACCTCATGTTCGCCGCGACCGACCGGAAGAAGACCCCGTGGTGGGTCGTCAACGCGGACAACAAGAAGAAGGCGCGCCTGAACTGCATCGCCCACCTGCTGCACCAGGTCCCCTACGAGAACATGACGCCGGTGGAGATCGAGGTGCCGCCGCGGCAGGCCGACATCGGTTACAAGCGGCCGAAGAAGTCGAGCCAGCGCTTCGTGGACGCCATCTACTGAGTTGCGCGTTCCCCGGGGGGCCGGAATACCCGGGCAGACCCGAAGGCGAAATTTTTTTCGGGAGCGGCCGTCCGGTTATTGACATCTGTTAACGGCAAGCGCAAATTCGTCGGCAAGGGCAAAGCCACCGAAATGTGGCGACGCAAAGCTACCGGCCTAACCGTTCGATCCGAACGTATGGCAGCGGGGTTGCCGGTCCAGAGACCGTCATTCCTACCGTACCAAGCCGCCTGGCAGAGCACCCTTAAGGCTTAACTGGCAAGGGGGGGGCTGTGGGCGACGCTTCGACGGCACCGGTCAAGGTGCTCGTGATCGATGACAGCAACACCATCCGGCGCAGCGCCGAGCTCTACCTGCGCCAGGCCGGGTACGAGGTGATCCTGGCCGAGGACGGCTTCGACGCCCTCTCCAAGATCACCGACCACCAGCCGCAGGTCATCTTCGTCGACATCATGATGCCGCGGCTCGACGGCTACCAGACCTGCGCCCTGATCAAGCAGAACCCGCGGCTGCAGTCCACGCCGGTGATCATGCTGTCCAGCAAGGACGGCATCTTCGACCGCGCCCGTGGCAGGCTCGCCGGCTCCGACCGCTACCTCACCAAGCCCTTCACGAAGGAAACGCTGGTCGAGGCGGTGAGCGATCACCTCAGGCCGGCTTCCGGTCTTCCCTGACCCTGGAGAGATGCCCCATGAAGATCAGCAGGATCCTGGTTGTAGACGACTCGCCGACCGACCGCCGGCACCTGAGCGACATGCTGTCGCGCAATGGCTTCCGGGTGGCGACGGCGGAGAGCGCCGAGGACGCGCTGGAGAAGGTGAAGCAGCAGCGCCCCGACCTCGTGCTCATGGATGTCGTGATGCCGGGGCAGAACGGCTTCCAGGCGACGCGCCAGTTCACCAGGGACGAGAGCACCAGGGACATCCCCGTCATCCTGTGCACGAGCAAGGGCCAGGAGACCGACAAGGTCTGGGGCCTGCGCCAGGGCGCCCGCGACTACATCGTGAAGCCGGTGGCCCAGGCGGACCTGCTGGCGAAGATCGCCGCGCTCGGCTGACATGGCTGCCCGACAGTCGCTGCGCGATTACCAGCTGGAGTTCTCGGCGCGCCTGCAACGCGCCGGGACGGACGGCCAAGCCGCCTCGAAGCTCGGCCTGGAGGCCGGTGGCGGCGCCTGGCTGGTCGACCTCACCGAGGCCGGCGAAATGATCCGCGTGCCGCCGATCTCCGCGGTGCCCCTCGCGCGCCCGTGGTTCCGCGGCGTGGCGAACATCCGCGGCAATCTCTGCAGCGTGACCGACTTCGCCGCCTTGCTCGGCGGCGCGGCCACGGTGGTCACCGGCGAGGCGCGGCTCCTGCTGGTGAGCGACCGGTTCCGCGCCGGCTGCGCGCTCCTGGTCGACCGCTCGCTCGGCCTGCGCAAGTCGGGCGATCTCCAGGCGCATCCGGCCGGCGCGGAGTCGAAATGGACGCGCGCCGGGTACACGGATGCGCAGGGAAAGCGCTGGAGAGAGCTGGATGTCCCGGCGCTGGTCCGGGACCCCGAATTCCTGGATGTCAGCGCCTGAGAGAGGGGAGCCCATGAAGGCACTTGCAGCCGTCGTTCTCGCCACCGCGACCCTGTTGCCGCGCCCGTGCGATGCCCAGGGCGTCACGCCGGACAGCATCGTTCTCGGCCAGGCCGCGGTCTTCACCGGGCCTGCCGCCCAGCTGGGCATCCAGATGCGCAACGGCATCAAGGCCCATCTCGACTACGTGAACGAGAAGGGGGGCGTGCACGGCCGCCGCATCAGGCTGGTCACCGAGGACGACGGATACGAGGCGGCGCGCGCGCCCGTGGCGACGAAGAAGCTGATCGAGGAGCACAGGGTGTTCGCGCTGATCGGCTACGTCGGCACGCCGACGACGGTGGCGGCGATGCCCGTGTTCTCCCAGGCGAGGGTCCCGCTGGTCGGGCCCTTCACCGGCGCGGAAGCCCTGCGCGCCCCGTTCAACCGCTACATCTTCCACGTGCGCGCGAGCTACTACGACGAGACGGAGAAGATCGTCGAGCAGGTGCTGTCCACCGGCGGCAGGAAGATCGCCGTGTTCTACCAGAACGACAACTACGGCCAGGCCGGCCTGAAGGGGACCGAAATCGCGTTGACCAGGCGCGGGCTGAAGATCCACGCGACCGGCACCGTGGAGCGCAACACGATCCAGGTCGAGGGCGCCGTCAAGGCCATCCATGAGTCCCAGCCCGATGCCGTGGTCATGGTGAGCCAGTACACGTCCTGCGCGGAGTTCATCCGGCAGATGAAGAAGGCAGGCAGCGGCACCCAGTTCTACAACGTCTCGTTCGTCGGAGCCAAGGCGCTCGCCGACGCGCTGGGCGGCGAAGGCGTCGGCGTGGGGATCTCCCAGGTGGTGCCGTTCCCGTGGGGAACGGCCCTTCCGGTCGTGAAGGAGTACCAGCAGCAGGCCGGGAAGGCCGGCTTCCGCGACTACAACTTCAGCGCCATGGAGGGATTCCTCGTGGCCAAGGTCGCCGTCGAGGGACTGCGGCGCGCGGGCCGGAACCTCACGCGCGAGGGCTACATCGATGCGCTGGAGAGGATGAACGACGTCGACCTGGGCGGCTTCTACGTCGGCTACACGCCGAAAAATCACGCCGGCTCGAAATTCGTCGACCTCACCATCATCACCCGCGAAGGCAGGTTCCTGCGCTAGGCGCCAGGGGAGAATCCATGGAACTCACGATCGATTCCTTCAAGCAGATGTTCCCGTGGCGCGACCGCGCTCCGGCGCGCGCCGCGCCCGGGGCCCAGGGCGGCTTGCCGCTCATCGGGAGGCTGCCGGTGGCCAGGCAGCTCCAGGTGCTGACCGGCGTGCTGGTCTGCCTGCTGCTGATCGACGCCGCCATCGTCGTGGTGGACGCGCGGCAGGCAACCTTCAACACCCTGTACGTCGCCTCCGTCGGCAAGGTCCGCATGCTGTCGCAGCGGCTCGCCAAGGCGGCGCAGCAGGCTTCCCAGGGCAACACGGCGGCGTTCCGGCAGTTGCGCGAGAGCCGCGACGAATTCGCCGCGCTGGTGAAGGTCCTCGGTGACGGCGGCACGGTGGGCGGCGTGGACCTGCCTCCCACGCCCGGTCGCGTGCGCCCGGAACTCGCCGCGCTGGAGACCGAGTGGCGAAAGTCCGAGCGCAATGCCGGGCTGGTGATCGGCGAGGAGCGCAACCTGGTGGCGCTCGGCGCGGCCGTGCGGGCGATCAATGCGAACAACCCCGCGCTCCTCGAGCTCACGGACGAGATCGCCGCGCTGAGCGTGCAGTCGGGCGGCTCCACGCGGCAGAACGCGCTCGCCGCGCAGCTCGTCATGCTGACCCAGCGCATGGCCAAGAACGCCAACACCATGCTCGCGGGCGACGTCGTCGATCCGGAAGTCGCGTTCCTGCTGGGCAAGGACACCAATACGTTCCGGGACGCCCTCCAGGGCCTGATCCAGGGCAACGAGGCGCAGCGCATCGCCCGCGTCGCGGACCCCGAGATGCGCGGCAAGCTCGCGGAGCTCGAGACCGGCTTCAAGGAGTACCAGGGCGGCGTGAGCCAGATCCTCGGCAACATCCAGAGGCTGGTCAACGCGAAGCGCGCCACCCGCGACCTGTTCAACGACAGCGAGACGCTGCTCGGCGCGGCCGAACGCCTGAGCGCGGGCTACGAGGGCGAGCTGGCTGCACGGCGCGTCAATTTCGTGGCCCTCGGCGTGGTGTCCGTGTTGGCCGTCCTGGTGCTGCTCCTGATCGGCAAGGTGTACCTGGACGACACGCGCCGGCGCGCGGAACTGAGCGAGCGGCAGAACCGCGCCAACCAGGACGCGATCCTGCGGTTGCTCGACGAGATCGGCAACCTCGCGGACGGCGACCTCACGGTGCGCGCCAAGGTGACGGAGGACGTGACCGGCGCCATCGCCGACTCCATCAACTACACCATCGACGAGCTGCGCCGCCTGGTGATCGGCATCAACGACGCCGCGCAGCAGGTCACGCAGGCCACCGGCGAGGCGCAGGCGGTCGCCGGGCAGCTGCTGCAGGCGACCGAGCGCCAGGCGGGAGAAATCGAGCGCACCGGCCAGTCGGTGACGCAGATGGCGCAGTCGATGGACGCCGTGTCGGCGAAGGCGGGCGACACCGCGAAAGTCGCCGCGACCTCGCTCAGCGCCGCCGGGAAGGGCGCCGCGGCGGTGCAGAACTCGATCCGCGGCATGAACGAGATCCGCGACCAGATCCAGGAGACCTCGAAGCGCATCAAGCGCCTGGGCGAAAGCTCGCAGGAGATCGGCGAGATCGTGCAGCTCATCTCCGACATCACCGAGCAGACCAACGTGCTGGCGCTCAACGCCGCGATCCAGGCGGCTTCCGCCGGCGAGGCGGGGCGCGGCTTCACCGTGGTTGCCGAGGAGGTGCAGAGGCTCGCCGAGCGCTCCGCCGAGGCGACCAAGCACATCGCCGCGATCGTGCGCAGCATCCAGCGCGACACGCAGG
>CAZOIB010000181.1:0-2418 GCA_964579785.1 uncultured Lysobacter sp.
GGAAGTCGGTGGCGGGCGTTGCGGTGTGCTTGGCCATGAGCCGGTCGCGGGGAAGGCGGGAAAAGTCGGGAGCCTACCCGATGTCCCCTCAGCCGAGCAGGATGCGGCCGAGCAGGACGCCGCCGCTCGCCACCAAAACCACCCCGATGACGCGGCGCATCTGGGTGTTGCTCAGGCCGAGATGGATGCGCGAGCCCAGGACCACGCCGGCCCACGCGAAGGGAATCGCCAGCGCGAAGCCGGCGAACACGCCGGCCTTGAGCACGAGCCCCGCGAGGCCGTACAGCGCGGTACGCAGCGTCGCGGACACGGAAATGACGATCGAGACGGTGGAGCGGATCTCGCCCTTGTCGCGCAGGCGGCCGGCGAGATAGGCCACGTTGATCGGCCCGCCGGCACCGAAGATGGCGGCGGCCATCCCTGCCAGCGTCCCGGCCGGCACGCTCCACCAGGGCGAGATCGTCCCCTTCGGCGCCGGATCGAGGATCGCGTGCAGCCCCACCGCCATCGCGAAGATCCCCAGCCCGATCTTGAGCGGGGCCTGCGGCACGTTCACGAGTGCGGTCACGCCCAGGACGATGCCCAGGACCACGAACGGCAGCAGGCGCTTCAATTCCGGCACGCTCGCGTGGCGCCGGTTGGCCCCGCCCACGGCAACCGCGGCGACGAGATCGCCCAGCGCCATCAGCGGCACGAGGTAGGTGA
The DNA here is from genome assembly GCA_964579785.1 of uncultured Lysobacter sp. Lineage (GTDB taxonomy): Bacteria > Pseudomonadota > Gammaproteobacteria > Burkholderiales > Usitatibacteraceae > FEB-7. Next base: position 706 of record CAZOIB010000181.1, read on the forward strand.
GCGGCAGCCAGTTGGCGAGGATGGGGATGGCGATCACGGTCGAGCCGAAGCCCGACATGCCGAACACGGTGTAGGCGAAGAGGATCGTGAGCGGCGCCACGAACCAGAACACGAGCGGCAGCCCGGCCAGCTCGCTCATCCGCGCGGGTGATGCTGCGCGTGGATCTTCTTCAGGCGCTCGCGCGCGACGTGCGTGTAGATCTGCGTGGTCGATATGTCGGCGTGCCCCAGCAGCAGCTGCACCACGCGCAGGTCGGCGCCGTGGTTGATGAGGTGGGTGGCGAAGGCGTGGCGCAGCGTGTGCGGCGAGATGGCGGTGCGGATGGCGGCGCGCGCGGCATAGCGCTTCACGAGCCCCCAGAAGGCCTGCCGCGTCATCGGCGCGCCGCGCGCCGTGACGAAGAGCGCATCGCTCCTGCGCGCGGCGAGGATGTCGCCGCGAGCTTCCTTCTGGTAACGCTGGATCCAGTCGAGGGCTTCCTGCCCGAGCGGCGTGAGGCGCTCCTTGGCGCCCTTGCCGAGCACGCGCACCACACCCATGTCCATGCTCACCTGCTGCACCTTGAGCCCGACCAGTTCGGATACGCGCAGCCCGCTCGCGTAGAGCGTCTCGAGCATCGCCTTGTCGCGCAGGCCCAGGATCGTCGCGGTGTCCGGCGCCGCGAGGAGCGACTCGACCTCGGCCTCGCTGAGCGACTTCGGCAGCGAGCGCGGGAGCCTGGGCGCCTCGATCTCGGCGCAGGGGTCGTCGCCGCGCAGGCCCTCCTGCACCGCGTAGCCGTAGAAGCGCCGCAGCGCGGAGACCAGCCGGCCGGTGGTGCGCGGCTTCGCCTTTCCCGCCTGCACGCGCCAGGCGAGGTGCCGGTGCAGGTGCTCGGGACCGGCCTCGAGCAGCCCCACGCCGGGATCCGTCGCGAGCCAGGCGGCGAACTGCGTCACGTCGCGCCGGTAGCTCTCCAGCGTGTTCCTCGCGAGGCCATCGGCCAGCCAGAGCGCATCGCAGAAACGCTCCACGAGGCGCAGGTCAGGCGCGGCGGGCGGCTTCATGGGCAAGCAGCCAGCGCTTGACGGACAGTTCGAATCCCTCCTGGCGCGCGCCCAGGAAGCCGCCGAGCGCTCCGCCCGCGCCGACGACGCGGTGACAGGGGACCACGAGAGGCATCGGGTTCGCCCCGCAGGCGCCGCCCACCGCGCGCGCCGAGGAGCCGATCGCCTTCGCCAGCTCGCCATAGGTTCGCGTCTCGCCCGCGGGAATCGCCTGCATCGCTTCCCAGACGGCGAGCTGGTGGCGCGTGCCGGCCAGCTGCAACGGCAGGTCGAAGGCGAACGCAGGATCCTCGAGGTAGAACTGCATCTGCACGCAGGCCAGGTAGGCGACCGAGTTGCGCGGCGGCGCGAGGGCAGGAACGTCCGGCGACAGGTAGCGGATACCGGTCACGTGCGACTGCGTTGCGGATATGCCGATCGTCCCGAAGGGCGCGCGCACGCAGGCCTGGAACGGAGGCATTTCCCTATGCCTCCCCGGCCAGTGCGCGGATCTTCGCCATCAGGTCCGGCGCGATGGCGATGCCTTCCGCTGCGAGGCGCGCGCGGTTGGCGCGCCGGCGGTCTCCGGGAAGGCGCACGCCGGAATCCGCGAGCATCGTCGCGACCAGCGTCTCGATGCGCTCGAGGAACACCTCGCGGCCCGCCAGCGCGTCGGGATCGATCGCG
>CAZOIB010000182.1:0-17013 GCA_964579785.1 uncultured Lysobacter sp.
GGTAGGCGGGAATGACGTGCCCGCCGGCGGTCACGCCTTGCGGACGAACTCCGACTTCAGTTTCATCGGGCCGATGCCCTCGATCTTGCAGTCGATGTCGTGGTCGCCTTCGACGAGGCGGATGTTCTTCACCTTGACGCCCACCTTCACCACCAGCGAGGTTCCCTTGACCTTGAGGTCCTTGATCACGGTCACCGCATCGCCGTCGTGAAGCTCGTTGCCATTGGCATCGCGGACGACCTTGCCGGCTTCGGCAGGCGCCTCGGTCGCCGCTTTTTCCCATTCGTGGGCGCATTCCGGGCACACGTACCGGGATCCGTCCTCGTAGGTGTAGGCCGATCCGCATCGGGGACAGGGGGGTAAAGTGCTCATATGGCAAGTATGGCGCACAAACGCCCTGGACTTCCTCCACCGAAACGGCGTCGCACGACATTCACCAGAATCCAGGAGCCCCGATGGACTCGCGCACGTTGAGACGAACTTTCTATGCAGGCCTGGTCGCCGGCCTGCGCGTGGTGTGGCCAATCCTGTCCGTCATGCTCTTTCTTATCATCGCGCTCGGAATGGTCGTCGGCCTGATCGAGGGTTGGTCGATCCAGGATTCCCTCTATTTCGCCTTCGTGTCCGGCCTCACGATCGGCTACGGCGATCTTGCGCCCAAGACACTGGTCACGCGCACGCTCGCGGTCTTCATTGGCATCTGCGGAGTTCTTTTCACGGCGCTGGTAGCCGCGATAGCCGTCAAGGCGCTGGGGGTAGCCAGCGGCGACGGCAAGGAGTGATCCTGGCCGAGCCAGGTACCATACTGCGGCCCCGAGCGGCAGCCGGATCGCCCCTTGTGGGGCGGACCTCCCGCGAGGTGGTTCCCGACCGTTGGCGGCCGGATAATGCGGACAACACAGCCCCGGCCCGCCTCATGCCGCCCGACGCGAAAGTCTCAGCCCTGCAGATCATGGCCGCCGAACACGCCGCGTTCGATGCTGCCCTCGCCGCAATCATTTCCCAGTTGGCACTGATCGAGACCGGGCGCTTCTCGCCCGATCCCGCCCGCCTGGACCGGACCCTCGCGACCATCGCGACCTTCATGGGGAGCTTTCACCACCCCAAGGAGGATGACTACCTCTTCAAGGCGCTGCGCGAGCGCACCCGGGAGGCGGACGAGGAGCTTGCGCTCCTGCAGCACGACCACGCCAGGGATGCGGCGGCCTTTCTGGACTTGCGGCGCGCCCTTTCCGGAACGCGTCCCGGTGCTTCTACCCCATTCAGGGACTTCGCCATCCTGATGGAAGCGTATGCCGCAACGCAGCTCGAGCACATGCGCATCGAGCGGGACATCGTGCTGCCCATCGCCGCGCGGGTGCTCAGGCCATCGGACTGGATGACGATCGACGCGGCCTTCCGCTCCAACCGCGATCCGATGTATGGGATGACCCGCTGACGCCGGGCCGCCGCGCTTCCCTACTCTTCTTCGTCCCCTTGCCGCCGCAGGTGCAGAGCCAGACCTGCGGCCAGGATGGCGACGGTGACGCCGAGGATCCAGAGCGACGCCGGCCGGTCGAGGAAGATCCCGTACGACCCGCGCGAGATGGTGAGCGTCTGCCGCAGCGACTGTTCGGCCAGGGGTCCCAGGACGAGTGCCAGCACCAGCGCCGCGGGCGAATAGCCATGGAGCTTCATGAAGAAGCCGACGAGCCCGGCGGCGAACATGAGCCACGTCTCGATCATGCTGCCGTTCACGCTGTAGGTGCCGATGGTGCAGATGAGGATCACGGCCGGCGCGAGGATCCGGTAGGGCAGCTTGATCATCTGCACGAAGAGGGGGATGGCGAAGATGTTGAGCGCGAGGAGGGCCACGTTGCCCAGGTACATGCTGGCGATGAGGCCCCAGGCGAACTCGGGCTTCTGCGTCATGAGCAGCGGCCCCGGCGTGAGTCCCCACATGAGGAAGGCGGCGAGCAGCACGGCGGTCGAGGCCGAGCCGGGCAGGCCGAGGGAGAGCAGCGGCACCATCGCCCCGGACGAGGCCGCATTGTTGGCCGCCTCCGGTCCGACCAGGCCCGCCATCGCGCCCTTGCCGAACTTCTCCGGCGTCGCGGAGAGGGATTTCTCGAGCGAGTACGACATGAGCGAGGCGATGGTCGCGCCGGCGCCGGGGATGACGCCGATGATGAAGCCCAGGACCGACCCGCGCAGCAGGGTGAACCTCGTCTCGACGTAATCGCGCCACTCCGGCCAGAAGCGCTTTTCCTTGTCGTACTGGACGATGCCGCCGGCTCCCGCGAGGTGCATTCCCTGGTAGAAGACGTAGTAGAGCTCGCCCAGGCCGAACAGGCCGATCGCGATGGGGATGAAGTCGATGCCGCCGATCATCTCGGCCGACCCGAACGTGAAGCGTGTCTGGCCCGTCTCGAGGTCGACGCCGATCGTGCCGAGCGCGAAGCCGATCAGCGCCGAGATCACGCCATAGCGCCAGCTGCCGTCGATCATCACGATGAGCGTGGCGAGCCCCATCATGACCAGGAGGAAGAACTCCGGCGGGCCGAAGCTGCGCGTCACCAGCGCGAACAGCGGCGCGAACACCGTGATCAGGATGACGCCGAAGGTGCCGCCGACGAACGACGCGACCGCCTGCATGACCAGCGCCGGCCCGGCGCGGCCCTGCTGGGCGAGGGGATAGCCGTCGAAGGTGCTCGCCACGCTGGAGGACTCGCCCGGCGTGTTGAGCAGGATCGAGGTGATCGTCCCGCCGTACATGGATCCGTAGTAGATCGCCGAGAGCATGATCACGGCGCCGGTGGGATTCATGCCGTAGGTGATGGGCAGGAGGATCGCGATGCCGGCGGCGGGGCCGAATCCCGGGATGATGCCCACGATCATGCCGAGCATGACGCCGGCGAGCAGGAAGGCGAGGTTGACCGGGGTGAGGGCGACCGACAGCCCGAGCATCAGGTTGGCGAAGACGTCCATCAGAACGGCAACGGCAGCATGCCGCGCGGCATCGAGGCGCGCAGCCACACCTGGAACACCAGGTGTGTGCCCAGAGGGAGCAGGACGGCGACGAGCGCGTTCTGCAGGGGGCGCCCGCGATTGAAGATCCACAGCGCGGCCGCCATGAAGGCGATCATGGCAAGGAGTCCGCCGAGAACCTCCAGCAAGCCGACGAACACCCCGGAGAGCAGCGCGAGCACGGAGGCGCTGCGCCAGGCAGGCGCCACCGCCTCCCCGGCGGGGAACTGCTTCAGGTCCGCGACCAGGCTGTAGGCGCACATCGCGACGAGCGACACGCCGATGATGCGCGGCATGAACCCCGGCCCGAGGCGGCCGGCCGAGGACAGGTAGTTCAGCTCGGCGAACGCGATGTACGTATAGCCGGCGGCCAGGAACAGGATCGCCAGGAGGAATCCCGCGCGCATCGCCCGCCCCGCCGCCGTGCGCGCTGCCGGTCCGGCGGATTCACCGCCGGGTCCGCTGGTCGTAGGCACTTCGGGTTCCCGCGGCTACTTGATGGCGCCCGACTTCTTCAGGATGTCGGCGAACGTGCCCTGCGTCCTTTGCAGGAATGCGCGGAAGTCCTCGCCGTAGAGAATGTTCTCGGTGAGGAGCTGCTTGTCGAGGTATTCCTTCCATTCCGGCGTCTGCACGATCTTCCTGACCGTCGCGATCCACCAGTCCTGCGCCTCTTTCGGCACGCCGGGCGGCAGCACCAGCCCGCGCGGCATGGAAATCCCGAGGTCGTAGCCTTCTTCGGCCAGCGTCGGAATGTTGCCGAGCACCTTGGGCACCTTCTTGCCGGTGTGGGCGAGCGCCCTCAGGTCGCCGGACTGCAACAGGCCCAGCACCTCGCCCGGGTTGGACATCGCCGCGTCGAGCGCGCCCGACAGCAACGCCGTCACCAGCTCGCCCTGCTTGTTGAACGCCACGTACTCGAACTTGAATCCGGCCCGTTCCGAAAGCAGCTTCGGCACGATGAACTCGACATTGACCGTGCCGATGCCGCCGATCGACGGCGGCTTCGTCTTGGCCTGTTCGATGAACTCCTTGAGGGTCCTGATCTTCGACTTGCCGTTCACCATGATCACGCCGTCGTCGGAGGCGAGCAGCGCGATCGGGGTGAAGCTATCCGCCTTCCACGGCGTATTGGCCTGCAGCGGCGTGGTGATGAAGCTGCCGCTGGTCGAGGAGATGTGGTACGGATTGCCCTTCTGGCTGAAGACATAGCCCCAGCCCTTGGCGCCGCTGCCGCCGGCGCGGTTCTCGGGGACGATGTTGTCGGGATAGAGCTTGTACTTCTCGATGATGGAAATGAGGGTCCGGGTCATGATGTCGTTGCCGCCGCCGGGCCCGAAGGCGATCGTCCAGTCGAGCTTCTTGCTCGGGTACTTGTCCTGGGCCGATGCGGGGGAATTCGCCAGGACGGCGACCGCGAGCAGGGTCGAGAGCAGGGCGTAACTGCGTGCACGCACGCCGTCGCCGAATCCGTAGAATGTCACTGTCATCTCCTCCTGATTGGTTTGTTCCGGCTCGACGTTCGCGCGTCGAGGGTCCTCGCGAATCATAGGGCCGACGACGGGCCCGGACAAGCGAGAATTGCGCCGCCCTCATCGAAGCAGAAAAGGAAACCACGCAATGGCCGACATACCCCGCCTCAATGGCGCGATCCGGGCGCTCGAGCAGGGCAAGCCCGCCTTCACCACTTTTTCTCCGCCGGAGGTCGGCATGGCGCAGGCGATCAATGCCGCGCCCTACGACGCGGTGATCTTCGAGATGGAGCACAACCCCTACGACATCCAGCTGCTGCGCGACTGCATGCAGTACATGCTCGACCGCAAGCAGATCCTGAAGTCCGGCAGCATCGCGCCGGCCGTGGCGCCAATGGTGCGCATCCCGCCCAACGGCGGGGAAATGAACCAGTTCTTCGCCAAGCAGGTGCTGGACATGGGCGTCTACGGCATCGTCTGGCCGCACGTCAGCACGGTGGAGGAGGCGCGCAACGCCGTCGCCGCTTGCCGCTATCCGCGGCCGCCGTCGGCGCCGTTCTTCGAGCCGGCAGGGCTGCGCGGCGATGCGCCGAAGCACGCGGCGCCGTACTGGGGACTCACCGCGCAGGAGTACTACGCCCGCGCCGACGTCTGGCCGCTCAATCCCCAGGGCGAGATCCTGGTCGTCATCCAGTGCGAGGAAGCCAAGGCGATCCGGAACCTGCCGAAGATGCTCAAGGAGGTGCCGGGGATCGGCTGCGTGCTCATCGGCGAGGGCGACCTGTCGCAGGACCTGGGCTTCCCGCGCCAGTACGAGCACCCGACCGTCGCGGCGGCGATCGACGAGATCCTCGCCATCTGCAAGGAGCACAGCGTGGTCTGCGGCCACCCGCACGCGAACGCGAAGAACATCGACGAGCTCGTGGCCAAGGGATACCGCTGGCTGATGACCTTGCCGACCCTTTCCTTCGCGGGCCTGGAGAAGGGCCTCAAGGCCTCCGGCAGGGCACCGGCCTGACGACCCACCGCTGATCGGGAGAGCGAGGATGCAAGGGGAGAAGACTTCGGGGCCGGGAGACCTCACCGGCCGGCTGGCGGCATACATGGTCGCCGCGCGCGATCGCGAGCTGCCCGCGAACGTCCTGCACGATGCCAAGCACCGCATCCTGGACAGCGTGGCGGCGATCGTTTCCGGGTCGGCGCTGCGCCCCGGCGTCATGGCCACGAAGTTCATCCGCACGCAGGGCGGCACGCCCGAGGCCTCGGTGCTGGCGAGCGACATCCGGACCACCGCCATCAACGCGGCGCTGGCGAACGGCATGCTGGCCCACGCGGATGAATCCGACGACTTCGAGCCGACGACCAAGGCGCATCCCGGCTCGTCCATCGTGCCGGCCGCCCTGGCGATGGCGGAGAAGGATCACCGGCCGGGGATGGAGATGATCCGCGCCGTGGCGCTGGGCTACGATGTCGGCGTGCGGTTCCTGCTGGCGCTCGGGCCGGATCACGTCCGCGGCACCCACCGCGGGGCGGAGCCGTACGGGGCGGCCATGGGCGCCATGGCGGCCGCGGCCTCGCTGGCACGGCTGGACGAGACGCAGATGCGTCACGCGATCTCCTACGGGGCGCAGCAGGTGTCGGGCCTGTGGAGCTGGGTGCAGGACCAGGACCACATCGAGAAGGCCTTCGACTTCAGCGGCATGGGGGCACGCAACGGGGTCACCGCGGCCGTCTTCGTGCAGGCGGGGCTCACGGGCGTGCACGATGTGCTGGGCGGCACCCACAACCTCCTGCAGGCGCTCTCCACGCAACCGAAGCCCGAGGAGATGGTCGCCGGGCTGGGCTCGCGCTACATCATCACGGAAACCTGCATCAAGACTTTCACGGTGGGGTTCCCCAACCAGTCGCCCCTGGACGCGCTGCTGAAACTGCGTCGCGAGCACGACCTGCGTCCCGACATGGTCGAGCGGATCGTCGTCCACCTGCCCGAGGACGCCATCGGCATCGTCGGCCGGAGCAAGATGCCCGACGTCAATTGCCCCTACCTGATCGCCACCGCCCTGGTGGATGGCGGGGTCTCGTTCGCCGACAGCCACTCGCACGAGCACATGGCCGATCCGCGCATCCGCGCGGTCATGGAGCGCGTGACGGTGATCGGCGATGCGAAGCTCAACGACCCCGCCGCGCCGCGCGGCGGCATCGTCGACCTGGTGCTCAAGGACGGCAGGACGGTCAGCCGGCACACGCGGTTCCCGCCGGGCTCGAAGGAAAACCCGCTGGACACCGAGAGCGTGAACGCCAAGGCGCGCGACCTGATGGGGCCGGTACTGGGCGCGGAACGGACCGAGGCCGCCATCCGCAGCCTCAATGACCTGGAAAGGGTCGGCGACGTGGGGGAACTGGTCCGCTCCGTCCTGACCGCCTAGCGCGCCATCTACAGGTCCCGCCCTTCTCCGCTCACCTCGTGCGTTTTCCCGTCGCGTATCTGATAGATGCGGCGAAAGGTGGGAATGATCTTCTCGTCGTGCGTGACGACGATGATGGCCGTCCGGTATTGCGCCGCCATCGCGTTGAGGATGTGGACGACCGCCAGCGCGCGCTCGGTATCCAGCGGTGCGGTGGGCTCATCGGCGAGGATGACCGGCGCGTGGTTGGCGAGCGCCCGGGCAATGGCCACGCGCTGCTGCTCGCCACCGGAGAGTTGCGAGACCTGGGCCCGTGCGCGGTGCGCCACGTCGAGGGCCTCGAGCAGGGAGAGGGCACGCCCGCGCGCCTCCTCGTTGCCGACCCCGGCGAGCATGGGCAGGAGAGCCACGTTGTCGGTGACGTCCAGGAACGGGATCAGGTAGGGCGACTGGAAGATGAAGCCGATGCGGTCACGACGCAGGGCCCTCAGGTCGGAAATCGTCCAGCCTCCGGCATCGCCGTCGTAGATCCTCTGGCCGGCGAGCTCCATGTGGCCCCCGCTGGGCTCGATCACGGCACCCAGGCACTTGAGCAGGGTGCTCTTGCCGGAGCCGCTCGGGCCGATCAGGCCCACCACCTCGCCGGGCCAGACGGTCATGTCCACGCCCTTCAGCGCGTCGACGGCCGCGTCCCCGGAACCGTAACGCTTGCGCAATCCGGCGAGACGAATGGCAGGCTGCCGTGTCGAGGCCTCAGCCACCGATGGCCTCCGCGGGGTCGACGCGCAATGCCGCGCGGATGGCGACTATGCTGGCGAGTGCGCAGATCGTCATCACGATCGCGAAGCCGCGCAACGCGTCGCCGGGCAGCAGCAGGACGTACTTCGGAAACACCGGCGCCCAGAGTCCGGCTACCGTGCGTCCCACCAGGAAGCCGACGAGTCCCAGTCCCAGTGCCTGCTGCAGGATCATGCCGGCGATGGTGCGATTGGCCGCCCCGATGAGCTTCAGGACGGCGATCTCCCGGATCTTGGCGAGCGTCATGGTGTAGATGATGAACGCGACGATGGCGGCGGTGACGACGGACAGGATGACGAGGAACATGGCGATCTGCCGGGACGAAGTGGCGATCAGCTTGGCGATGAGGATCTCCTCCATCTGTTCGCGCGTGTACGCGGTGAAATGCTTCCACCGCCGGATGTCTTTCGCGATCGTGTCGGCGTCGGCGCCGGGTGCAAGGCGGACGAGCACGGCATTGACCATGCGACTCTGCGCACTGGCAGCCTGCACCGCTTCGAGGAGTCCGGGGACGCCGGGGCGGTTGAAGGCCGGGTTCGCCGCGGTGCGGGCGCGCTCGTTGTGGAGCGCGTCGTTGTCCTTGAGGAACTGGATCTCCTGCGCGTCCTTGATCGGCACGAAGATCATCGGGTCGCCCCCCGATGACACCATGCGGCGCGTGAGCCCGACGATGGTGTACTCGTGGCGGCGGATGCGCACGAGCTCGCCGAGTCCGAGTCCGCTCGCCTGGTCCGCGACGGCTTCGTAGTGTCCGGCGAGCATGGGACGCCCCGCGGTCAGGTAGGCAGGCGCGCCGGGCCGGTAGGGTCGGTCGACCTCGATGCCGACGATCATGACGCGGACCTCCCTTCCGGCGTGCTGCACCTGCATCGTCAGGTAAGCCGCATTGCCGGTCTCCTCGACACCGGGCAGGCCCGCGATGCCGCGCCAGGCGTCATCGCGGATGCTCGAGGGCTCTGCATAGGGGCCGAGCGTTCCCTGCTGGACGACCCAGAGGTCCGCGCCGCTGTTGTCGATCAGCACCTGCCCGTCGTCCACCATGCCGCGGTAGATGCCCGCCATCGACAGGGTCACGCCGATCAGCAATCCCAGGCCCAGCCCGGTAAAGAGGAACTTGCCCCAGCCGTGCAGGATGTCGCGGCCGGCGAGGTTGATCACGGCGACTTTCCCGCGAGCGCGTCGGTCTTCCTGATGCGGCTTTCCGCGTTGATCGGGCGCTCGCTGTAGACGATCACCCGCGTGCCCGCCTGCAGGCCGTCGCGAATCTGCACGAGCCCGTCGGCCGACGCGACGCCCGTCTTCACGGCCCGGAATGCGGGCCTGCCGTCCTTCTCGACCCATACTCCGCTCGTCCCGCCCACGCGCTTTACGGCGGCAGCCGGGACGACCAGGGCCCGTGCGACAGACGGCAGGCGCAGGCGAACCTCGGCAAGTGCGCCGATGAGAAGGTCTCCGGGCGGGGCAGCCAGGGTGACGTTGGCCACTCGCTCCTCCGTTACCGAGTCGCCCAGCAGGTCCACGCGCTCGACCCGGCCTTTCAATGCGGCACCCGGGTTGGAACGGAGCACGACTTCGGCATCCATCCCCACGGCGAGACCGGCCGAATTTCCCTGGTCGATGCGCACGCGCATCCAGAGGCTGGCCGGATCGATCACCTGGACGACGGCCTGGCCAGCGACGATCGTCGACCCCGGCTCGGCAAGCCGCGCGCTGACTACCCCTGCAACCGGGCTGGTCAACCGCAGGTGTGCCCGGCTCTTCCCGAGACCTGCCTGTTCGGCTCGGGCCCGCTGCACCTCGTCCTTTGCGGCGGCCAGCACTGCGATTGCCGATTCCTCCCCGGCGCGCGCCGCAGCCGCTTCGTGGGCCTTGGCATCCGCAGCCTCCTGGCTCACGAAATTCTGGCGGCGCAGATCCGCATAGCGGTCGGCATTCGCCTGCGCGACGCGGGCCCTGCTGCCAGCCTCGGCGCGCGCCGCCTGCGCTGCCGCGACCAGTTCCGCCGCGCGTGCCGCCGCCGCGCCACTGGCGGCGTGGCGGGCGTCGAGATCGACGGGATCCATTTCCGCGAGCAATTGCCCCGGTTTCACCACGTCGCCGTGATCGACGAGGACGGAAGCAACACGGCCGGCAACGGTGGGCCCGATGGCGTAGCTGCGCCGGGCCTCGACCGTGCCGATGCCGAAGAGCAAGGGCTGCAGCGAAGTCTCGGCGACGGCGACGGTCGTCACCTTGATCGGGGCGAGGGGTCCCTGCGTGGCGACCACCCAGCCGAACACACCGAGGAATGCGAGCACGAGAATTGCAAGCAGCGCGAAGCGTCTCGAGGGCAGGTTCACTTTCGGGTTCCTCCGCGCGCCGTGCGTGGCGCGCCACGAAAACCGTGCATCAACAGGGGGAAGATCCGCTGCGCGGCGGCGCGCATGTCCCTGCGGCCGCCGAGCAGCAGGCTCTGCACGGCCAGGCCCTGCACCGCGCCGATGAAGAGAACGGCGGCGGCATCCTCGTCAAGCGTCGCCGACAGCTGGCCCGTTTTCTTCGCCGCCAGGAACAGGGCGCGCAGCCGCTCCCGGTAGGCGCCGACCATGCCCTGCACCTGGCGCCGGAAGGGCGATCCGGCCGGGCGCTGCAACTCGTTGAAGAGAATGCGCGGAACGCCGGGATGGCTGGCAATGAAATCGACATGCGCGAGAAACACCCGCTGCAGAACCGTCTCGGGCTTCGCATCGGCGGAAAAGGCCTTGTCCAGGACGCGGCCGAGTTCCACCTGCACCCACTCGAACACGGCGGCCCACATGGCCGCCTTGTCGGGAAAGTGCCGGAACAGCGCACCATGGGTGAGACCGATCCGGTCGGCAATGGCCTGCGTGGTGATGCCGTCCGGCCCGCTCCCGCGGGCCAGCTCGACCACCGCGCACACCACTTCCTGGCGCCGGGTCTCGGCCGTGCGTCGGACACGCTTGGATGGAGGGAACGTGAAAGCCGCTGCCTGCTGCATGAAGCGCCCCCGGAAAGAAAGTAACTTGTTACTATCATATACCCAAGCGCCGATCGACTCAACCGCGCATGCCAAGTTGGGGAACAATGCGTTCTGTCCACGAAAACACGAGCAAGCATGGAATACCGCAGCCTCGGCCATAGCGGCCTGCAAGTCTCCCCCCTCTGCCTCGGCGCGATGATGTTCGGCGAGCGCACCGACTATGCTGAGTCCGCGCGCATCGTGGCCTCCGCGCGCGAGGCGGGCGTCAACTTCATCGACACCGCGGACGTCTATGCCAAGGGCGAGTCGGAGCGGATCGTCGGCAAGTTGATCGCCAACGACCGCGACCACTGGGTGCTGGCCACGAAGGTCGGCAATGCCATGGGCGACGGGCCCAACCAGCGCGGCACGGGCAGGAAGCGCCTGCTGCAGGCCATCGACCAGAGCCTGGACCGCCTCGGCACCGACTACGTCGACATCTACTACCTGCACAAGGACTTCGCGGAGACTCCGCTGCCGGAGATCCTGGAGACCATCGGCGACATCCTGGCCTCCGGCAAGGCACGCTTCTTCGGCGTCTCGAATTTCCGCGGCTGGAGGATCGCCGAGGTGATGCGCGTGTGTGGCGAGGTGGGCGTGGCGAAGCCGGTGGTGTGCCAGCCCTACTACAGCGCCATGAATCGCCAGGTGGAGACGGAGATCCTGCCCGCCTGCCACCACTACGGCATCGGGGTGGCGACCTACAGCCCGCTCGCGCGCGGCGTGCTGATCGGCAAGTACCAGCCGGGCGAGGCGCCACCGCCCGGCACGCGGGCCGGCCGCAATGACCGGCGCATGATGCAGACGGAGTTCCGCCCCGAGTCGATCGCGATGGCGCAGACACTCAAGGCCCACGCCGAGAGGAAAGGCATGACAGCGACGCAGTTCGCGCTGGGCTGGGTGCTCGCCAACCGGATCGTGTCGAGCGTCATCGCCGGCCCGCGCACGCTGGAGCAATGGCAGGGCTACCTCGGCGCACTCGGGGGGACGATCGATGCGGAGGACGAGGCGCTGGTGGACTCGCTGGTCCGCGCGGGTCACCCCTCCACGCCGGGCTACAACGATCCAGCCTACCCGCTGACGGGGCGCATGCTCGCCGTCTAGCGGTTACGCGGGACGGCAGTTGCAAGCACGCGCCGGACAACCCCGGACCGGCTCTACTTGAGCTTCTGCCCCAGCTTGTCGAGAATCTCCGTGCTCCAGTCCGGCGCGAACACGTTCGTCGCCATGGCTCTCTTGGACACGATCTCCACGCGCGTCCGCGTCACGCCGCCGACGGACTCCACGAAGATCGCCACATTTTCGCCGTAGCTGAATGCGGTCACCCCGCGCTGGGCGAGGATGGTTCCTTCCCCGCGATTCTGGCTGACCAGCGGCAGTTCGAGTTCCTTGAGCACGACCGGGATCGCATTCCACACCTTGTCCATCGAGGCCGCGTACTCGCGCGAAACGCCCGATCCGCGCGCCGCCTTCGCATCGGCAAGGTTGGCACAACCCGAGACAAAGGACAGGGCAGCGATTGCGGTCAGCACAGCGAGTACGCCTTTTGCCATGGTCGTGACTCCTTCGTGGATGGGGAGCAAATCATGGCCTTGACACGGGCACCTGTCCAGTTCGGCGCGCGCCCGGCCGTGGCCGGCGTCGCCTCGCGGAACGGGCGGCGTTCAGACCGCCGCGACGATCATGATTTCGATCCTGTAGGCGGGATTGGCGAGCTTCGCCTCGATGGTCGCGCGTGCCGGCGTCTGGCCAGGCACCACCCAGCGTTCCCACACGGAATTCATGGCGGCGAAGTCGCCCATGTCCGGCAGGAAGATCTGCGCGGAGAGGATCTTCGTCTTGTCGCTGCCCGCCTCGCCCAGCAGGCGGTCGATCGACGCGAGCACATCCTCGGTCTGGCCGATGATGTCCTTCGTCATGTCCGCAGCCACCTGCCCCGCAAGGTAGACCGTGCCGTTGTGCACGACCATCTCGGAGAGGCGGTGGGCCACGTGGAATCGCTGGATCGTCATGTTTTCTTCCTTTGGTTGGGGACAGTCCCCATTTTCTCATTCGTCGGCATTGCGCACGCGCGCGGCGAAGCCGGCGGCGGTGAGGGCAGCCACGATCTCGGCGACGTGGGCGTGGTTGCGGGTCTTCAAGACCAGGTCCACCACCGCGTGCTGCACGGCCAGGTGGGTGAAGGCGCGCTGGTGGTGCACCTCCTCGATGTTGGCGTTCAACTCCGCGAGGCACGCGGTCACCTGGGCCAGCGCCCCCGGAAGATCGCGCACCTCGACGCGCACCCGTGCGAGGCGCCCGGCGCGCACCATGCCGCGCTCGACGATCTCCGCGAGCATCAGGGGGTCGATGTTGCCGCCGCAGAGCACGAGGCCCACCCGGCGGCCGCGGAAGCGTTCCGGTTCCCTCAGGAGAGCGGCGAGGCTCGCCGCCCCCGCGCCTTCGACGACCGTTTTTTCGATTTCCAGCAGCATCACGATGGCCTGCTCGATGTCACCCTCGTCGACGAGCATCATGTCGGCCACCAGCCGCGCGGCGATCTCCCGCGTGAGCTTCCCGGGCTCCTTCACGGCGATGCCCTCGGCGATGGTGGAGGCGCCGAACTCGGCCTTCATGCCGCGCAGAGCGCAGACCATCGACGGGAAGCGCATCGTCTGCACGCCGATCACCTCGATGGCAGGCTGGATCGCCTTCGCCGCCGTGGCGATGCCGGCGATGAGGCCGCCGCCGCCCACCGCGATCGCAAGCAGGTCGAGCTGCGGGTGCTCGCGCAGCATCTCGAGCGCGATGGTGCCCTGCCCGGCGATCACCTTCTCGTCGTCGTAGGGGTGCACGAGCGTGAGGCCGCGGCTGCGCTCCAGCACGAGAGCGTGCGCCTTGGCCTCGTCGAAGCCCTCCCCGTGCAGGATCACCTCGACGCCGTGCTTGCGCGTGTGCTCGACCTTCACGAACGGGGTGTAGCGCGGCATGACGATCACCGCGGGAATGCCCAGCCGCGCCGCATGATAGGCCACGCCCTGCGCGTGGTTGCCCGCGGAACAGGCGATGACCCCCTTCCCGGCCGCCGCCTTGTCGAGGGAGAGCAGCTTGTTGAGCGCCCCGCGCTCCTTGAAGGACGCGGTGAACTGGTGGTTCTCGAACTTGAGATAAACCTGCGCACCGGTGATCTCGGAGAGCGTGCGCGAGTGCAGGCAGGGCGTGTCCACCACGTGCCCGTGGATCGCCTTCGCCGCCGCGCGGATGTCGTCGATCGAGACCGTCATGCCGCCATTGTCGCAAAAACCGCGGTCATCGATTTCCTCCGTGTTGGCTCCGTGTCCTCCGTGCTGAATCCGCTGCCGCTTCGCTCCTCCCCGGCGCTGGCGCGGGCGAAAGGAAAATCCCCTAGACTTGTCAATCCATGAAGACGCGCCTCTTCGCCGACCTCACCGCCTTCGCGCGCGCGGCCTGCACGCATGCCTCGCACCTGGACCGCGAGGTGCCGCTGCTGCCGTTCTACGTGCGCGAGCACCCCGTCGGCTGGCTGCGCCCGTCGCTCGCCGACCTGCTGCGCCGCTGGCCGCACGTCTTCGAGGTGACCGGCGCCTACGTGACGCTGCGCGCAACGCCGGA
Organism: uncultured Lysobacter sp.; assembly: GCA_964579785.1. Lineage (GTDB taxonomy): Bacteria > Pseudomonadota > Gammaproteobacteria > Burkholderiales > Usitatibacteraceae > FEB-7. Next base: position 14,313 of record CAZOIB010000182.1, read on the forward strand.
CACCGTGCACGGCCGCACCGCCGCGCTCGCGGAGGTGACGCGCGCGCTCCATGCCGAAGGCGTCATCCGCGGCTGGCGCGACGAGCCGGTGAGCGTCTCGCACCATTACGCGGCGCCCGAACTGCTGCGCATCGAGCGCGCCGCGACGCGCCACTTCGGCATGATGGCCTACGCCGCGCATCTCACCGGCTTCACGCGGCGCGCCTCCGGGCCGCACCTGTGGATCGCGCGGCGCGCGGCGGACAAGTCCATCGACCCCGACCGCCTCGACAACCTGGTCGGCGGCAGGATCGCGAGCGGCTACACCGTCGAGGAGACGATCCGCAAGGAGGCCTGGGAGGAAGCGGGCATTCCCGCCGGCCCGATGCGGGGCGTGAACTGCGCCTCCGTGGTGCGCGTCGAGTACTCGGTGCCGGAAGGGCTGCATCGCGAGATCCTCTTCACCCACGACCTGTGGCTGCCCGAGGACTTCCGCCCGCAGAACCAGGACGGCGAAGTGGCGCGCTTCTATTGCCTGAGCGTTCCCGAGACGATCGAGGCGATGCTGGCGGGCGAGTTCACCCTCGATTCGGGGGCGGTCACGATCGACGCCTTGCTGCGCAACGGCGTGCTCGCGCCCGAGGACCCACAGTACCTCGACCTCGTGCGCCTGCTGAAACCCTGAGCCCGGGCCGGATGCCGATGCGCCGTTCCTCCCGATGACCTGGCTCGCGATCGGCCTGGTCCTCTCCTCCGCCTTGATCCATGCGGGCTGGAACTTCATCCTGAAGAAGAGCGGCGGCGGCTCAGGCCTGATCACCGCCGCCTGCCTCGTCTCGCTCGCGTTCTATGCACCGGTCGTCGCCATCGCCGCGTGGGTGCAGCAATACGAGTTCAACCCCGCTCACCTGCCGCTCATGTTCATGAGCGGCATGATCCACACCACGTACTTCCTGCTCCTCGATCGCGCCTACCGCAGCGGCGGCGATCTTTCCATCGTGTATCCCCTGGCGCGCGCCACGGGGCCCCTCCTCACCATCGTCGTGGCCATGCTGTTCCTGGGCGAGCGGCCCGGCCCCACGGCGCTCGCGGGCGCCGTGCTGATCGGCGCCTCGGCGCTGCTGCTCGCGGGAAATCCCTTCAACTGGCATCGCTCGGACGCGCGCCAGGCGGTGGGCTTCGCCCTTCTCACCGGGTTCACGATCGCGCTCTATACCATCGCCGACAAGTGGAGCGTGGCCTCCTGGCTCATCCCGCCCCTGGTCTTCGACTGGGGCTGCAACCTGTTCCGCTCCCTCGTGCTGGTGCCGCTCACGCAGCACCGCAACCCGGGCGCCATCGCCGAGGCATGGCGCCTGCGCCGCGGCACCGTCGTCGCGATCGCGCTCCTGTCGCCGCTTTCCTACATCTTCGTGCTGACGGCGATGGTGTTCACCCCCGTGAGCCTGGTCGCGCCGGCGCGCGAGGTCTCGATCCTGTTCGCCGCCCTTCTCGGCGCGCACTTCCTGAAGGAAGGCGACGTCACCCGCCGGCTGGTCGCTGCCATCGGCATGGCCCTCGGCGTCGCCGGGCTCGCGGTCGGCTAGGGTCGCGCCGCCGCGGCTATAATCGCAGGCAATCCCCGCCCCACACGTCGCCTCCCGGCACCGCCATGCCCCACTCCACCAGCAGCCCCGCCTGGCGTGCTCTCGACAGGCACCGCGAGGAGTTCGCGGCAAGGCGCATCGACGCGCTGTTCGCGGCCGACCCGGATCGCGGACGGGCGTTCACGTATTCGTGCGCGGGGCTCGCGGTCGACTTCTCCAAGCAGCGCCTCGACGCGGCGACTCTCGACCGGCTGGTGGCGCTGGCGAGGGAGCGCGACGTAGCCGGCGCGATCGAACGCCTGTTCACCGGCGCGCGCGTCAACGTGACCGAGGATCGCGCCGCGCTGCACACGGCGATGCGCGGCGACGAGCGGGTCGTCGCCGACGGCGAGGATGTCCTCGCCCAGGTGCAGCGCTGCCGCGAACGCATGCGTGTCTTCGCGACCGCAGTTCGAGACGGTGCCTGGCGCGGCGCCTCGGGGGAGAAAATTCGCCACGTCCTGGCGCTGGGCATCGGCGGCTCCTATCTCGGGCCGCGGCTGGTGGCGGAGGCGCTCGCGGCACAGGCCGACGGACCGGCGGTGCGCTTCCTCGCCAACATCGATCCGGCCGCCCTCGACGACGCGCTCCTGGGGCTGGATCCCGCCACGACACTGGTGGTCGTCGCCTCGAAGACGTTCACGACGCAGGAGACCATGGCCAACGCCTCGGCCGCGCGGCGCTGGATCGTCGCCGCCCTGGGCGAGGGCGCGGTGGCCAGGCACTTCGTCGCCGCGACCGCGAACGCGGCGGCGGCCGGGCGCTTCGGGCTGCCGGAGTGCAACGTGTTTCCCTTCGCCGAATGGATCGGCGGGCGCTTTTCGGTGTGGTCCAGCGTGGGTCTGCCCGTGGCCATCGCGCTGGGGATGCCCGCCTTCGAGCGCTTCCTCGGCGGCGCGCATGCGGTGGACATCGAGTTCCGTTCCGCCCCCCTGGAGCGCAACGTCCCGCTGCTGCTGGCGCTGGTCGGCCTGTGGAACCGCGACTTCCTCGCGATCGGCGTGCACGCGGTCCTGCCCTACGCGCAGCGGCTCGCGAGCCTGCCCGGCTACCTGCAGCAGCTGGAGATGGAGTCGAACGGCAAGCGCGTGACCGCA
>CAZOIB010000183.1:0-1709 GCA_964579785.1 uncultured Lysobacter sp.
GCCCGGCGCCACCGGCCAGATCGGCTCGCAGGCGGTGGTGAATGCCGCTCCGGACGGCTACACGCTGCTCCTGATGTCGACGACGGTGCACGCGATCTCGCCTAACCTGAAGCGCAACTTTCCCTTCGATCCGGTCGACGACTTCGCGGTCGTCTCGCAGGTCGTCTCCTTCCCCTACATCATGGTGGTGTCGGCGGAGAGCCCCTACAAGAGCGTGGCCGACGTGGTGGCCGCCGCAAGGAAGGAGCCGGGCAAGATCTCCTACGGCTCCTTCGGTCTGGGCAGCGGCCCGTATCTCATCAGCGAGCTCTTCGCGATGACCACCGGCACCAAGCTGCTGCACGTGCCCTACAAGGGCGCGGCACCCGCAATCACGGATGTGCTGGGCGGGCAGATCACGTTCTTCATCGATTCGATCCCCTCGCCCCTCGGCCAGGTCCGCGGCGGGCGGTTGCGCGCATTGGCCGTCACCACGCAGCAACGCTCCAAGACGGTGCCAGACGTCCCCACCATGGCCGAGACCATCCCCGGCTTCGAGGCCATCGCCTGGCTGGGAATTGCCGCGCCGAAGGGCACGCCGCGCGACGTGGTGGCGAAGCTGCACGAGGAGTTCAGGCAGATCGCCGCCGACCCCGAGTACGGGGCGAAGCTGCGCAATGTCGGCCTCGAGCCGGTGGCGAGCGAATCGCCCGAGCAATTCCGCACCTTCCTCATCGGGCAGAAGAACTACTGGGGCGATTTCGTGCAGAAGGCAAAGATCCCGCTCGTAGACTGAATCCCCGGAGACTGCCTTGACCGCCTCGATCCGCGACCGCCCGATCCGCACCTATCGCATGTTGATCGGCGGCCGGTGGGTCGAGGCTGCCGACGGCGGCACGTTTGCGAGCATCGACCCGTACACCGGGCGCGAGTGGGCCCGCGCTCCCCGGGCGACCGCAGCCGATGTGGACGCGGCGGTGGCGGCGGCGCGTGCGGCCTTCGCGGACGGCGCGTGGGCACGCGCCCTGCCCGCCCAGCGCGCGACGCTGCTGCGCAAGCTCGGTGAACTGATCGAGCGGGAGGCGCAGGAGCTCGCCAACGTCCAGGTGCTGGAAAACGGCAAGCTCCTGCGCGAGGTGCTGGGCCAGACCGCCGGGCTCGCCGCGCACTGCCACTATTTCGCCGGCGCGGCCGAGCAGCTGCACGGGCACACGGTGCCGCTCAGCGTGCCGGACATGTTCAACTTCACCGTCCGCGAGCCCGTCGGCGTCGTGGCCGCGGTGACGCCCTGGAACAGCCCGCTGTCGCTGCTCCTGTGGAAGCTGGGGCCTGCGCTCGCCGCCGGCAACACCCTGGTGGTGAAGCCCTCGGAGGTGACGCCCGTTTCCACGCTCGTCCTCGCGGAGCTCTTCGAGAAGGCGGGTTTCCCGCCGGGCGTGGTGAACGTGGTCACCGGGGACGCGGCGGTCGGCGCCGAACTGGTCCGGCACCCGGGTGTCGACCGGATCGCCTTCACCGGATCCACTGCGGCCGGCAAGGCCGTGGCGAAGGCGGCGGCCGAACGCCTGGCGCGCGTCTCTCTCGAGCTTGGCGGCAAGTCTCCCAACATCATCTTTCCCGACGCCGACCTCGACAATGCGGTGAACGGCGTGCTCGCCGGCATCTTCGCCGCCACCGGCCAGACCTGCCTCGCCGGCTCGCGCGCGCTCGTGCACGCCGACATCCACGAC
>CAZOIB010000184.1:0-7699 GCA_964579785.1 uncultured Lysobacter sp.
GACATCCAGTACAGACGGGGCGCGGACTACTCTGAATACATACCGGATTTTGCCGCAGCGACGGCGGAGACGAATCTTCTGATTGAAGCAAAAAAGGCTACGGACATGGAGGCTGAGGACGTAAAAGCGAAGGCACTTGCCGCAGTCGAGTGGTGTGGGCACGCCACCAAGTACTCCCTGCAGCATGCCGGAAAGCCGTGGAAGTATGTCCTTATCCCCCACGGGGCAATCGCGGTGAACCACACCCTTTCAAGCTTTGTGGCGCGCTTTGAACAGAAGTAACGATTACGCGAAATCACGGCGAAGCTGATCTACAACTGATTTGTGGGTGCTGGGAAGCGAAGCTGGAGTACAGCTCGATTACAGAGAATTCGGCAGGAAAAACCTACCAAGAAGTCGGCAGCGCCATGATGATGGGTAAATAGATGGGTGTACACAAGTTATTAAAAGAAAAACCCAACCAAATCATATGGTTGGGTTAATGTTCTGGCGGAGAGAGAGGGATTCGAACCCTCGATGCAGGTTTAAGCCCACATAACGCCTTAGCAGGGCGCCACCTTCGGCCGCTCGGTCATCTCTCCGGGACGTGAATTCTACCACTTACCCCGGCACCGAAAAAACGAACCGGGTTCATGAACCGGGTTCGTTTCCTACATGAGGGTCTGGGCGAGGTACGTGTAGATGAAGGCCCAGGTATAGGCCGCCTGCTGCGGCGTCGTGCCGGAGCCGTGCCCTCCCTCGGTGTACTCGAAGTAGGTCGTCGGGTGGCCCAGGGACTGCATAAGGGCGGACATCTTGCGCGCGTGGCCGGGGTGCACGCGGTCATCGCGCGTGGAGGTCGTGATGAGCATGGGCGGGTACTTCGCATCCTTCTTTACGTTCTGGTACGGCGAGTACTTCGAGATGAAGGCCCAGTCCTCGGCCTTGTCCGGGTCGCCGTACTCGCCCATCCACGAAGCACCCGGCGGCAACTTGTGGTAACGCTTCATGTCCAGGAGCGGAACGGTCGAGACGACCGCGCCGAAGAGTTCCGGCCGCTGCAGCATCGTGGCGCCGACGAGCAACCCGCCCTGGCTGCCACCGAGGATGCCCAGCTTCGCGGGCGAGGTGACTCTGCGCCGGATGAGGTCCTCCGCGACCGCCGCGAAATCGTCATGCGCCTTCTGCCGGCCCTCGCGCTGCGCGGTGCGATGCCATTGCGGCCCGAACTCGCCGCCGCCGCGGATGTTGGCGACCACCCAGGTGCCACCTCTTGCCAGCCAGCCGTTGCCCACGATCCCGGAGTAGAACGGCGTGTAGGAAATCTCGAAGCCGCCATAGCCTTCCAGCAGAGTCGGATTCCTGCCGTCGAGCGCGGCGTCGCGGCGCATGACCTGGAAGTAGGGAATCTTCGTGCCGTCCTTCGACACGGCTTCATGCTGCGTCACGGCCAGGCCCGTGGCATCGAAGAAGGCCGGCAGTCCCTTCAGGCGCTCGCGCCGGTCGCTGCCGCCGCGGGCGAGGTAGAGCGTCGTGGGGGTGGTGAAGCCGCGCACGCGCAACTCGTAGTCATCGCCCTCGCGCCGGTCGATGGCCGCCGCGGTCACCTCCATGAGCCTCGGCACCTTCACCTCGCGTGAGGACCATTGGCCCTTGGCGCCGCGCTTCACCTCGATGAGGCGGCCGGAGACATTGTCGAGGAGAGTCAGGAGCACCATCGACTTGAGTGGCGCGAAGGCCTCGAGAGATACGCGCGGGCGGGGCCTGAACAGCACCTCGAACTTGCGGCTGCCCTTGAGGAACGCCTCGAAGTCGATCGCCAGCAACGTGCCTGCCTTGTACTCGACGCCGGCCGGCTTCCAGTCCTCGCGGAGCCTCGCGTACAGGGTCCGCTCGGCAGTGCGTATCTCAGTGGATTCGGGCATCTCGACCTTCACGAACCGCCCGCCGCGCAGCACGAACACCTCCGTGCGCCGCACGGAAATGGCCCGCTGCATCAGTTCGACCCGGTAGCCCTTCTCCGGGGTCACGTCGGGCCACGCGCCGATGTCGGTTTCGGCGACCTCGAACACCACCGGCGCATCCGTCAACGGCTGGCCGCGGGCAACGCGCTTCACCTGCCGCGGGTAACCGGAGCGGGTCAGCGATCCGGGACCGAAGTCGCGCCCGGCATAGATCGTGTCCTCGTCGATCCACTCCGCGCTGCCCTTGGATTCAGCCAGCCGGAAGCCGCCGTCGACGAACGCCTTCTTCACGAGATCGAACTCGCGGATTTCCACCGCGTCGCCGCCGCCGCGCGAAAGCGACACCAGGCAACGCTGGTACTTCGGAAACAGGAACTCCGCGCCCTTCCAGGCCCACTGTTCCTTCTCGGCCGCGGATAGCGCATCGAGGTCGAGCACCGTTTCCCACGTCGTGTCGGCCTTGCGGTACTCCTCGAGCGTGGTGCGGCGCCACAGTCCGCGCGGGTTGGCGGCGTCCTGCCAGAAGTTGTACAGCCACGGGCCGCGCTTGACGATGCCGGGAATGCGTTCGCGCGAGGTGGCGACCTCGGTGAGCTTCTCGAGCAGCGTCTTGAACCCGGGATGCGATTCGATCGCCGGCTGGCTCTTCGCGTTCTGCTCCCTCACCCAGGCAAGCGCCTTCTCTCCCCTCACCTCTTCCAGCCAGAGGTAAGGATCGTCGGCTTCGGCAAGGGCGGTCGTTGCGAGGGACATGACGATGGCGGCGAAGAGTCTTTTCATGGACAGAAAGCGCTCCAGAATGAAATGGGGTCGGGTTCACGAACCCGACCCCAATTATCGCAGGGACGGTTCTCAGGAACCGTCCCCAATACCTGTCCCGGATCAGTTCTTCATGCGCTCTTCGGTGGCGGGCTTGTCGAGCTCGAAAGCCTTGTGCAGCACGCGCACTGCCAGTTCCATGTACTTTTCGTCGACCACGACGGAAGTCTTGATCTCGGAGGTGGAGATCATCTGGATGTTGATGCGCTCTTCCGACAGCGCGCGGAACATCTTGGCCGCGATGCCGGCGTGGGTGCGCATGCCGATGCCGACCAGCGACACCTTGGCGATCCTGTCGTCGCCCACGATGGCGCGCGCGCCGATCGCCGGCTTCACCGTTCCCTCGAGGATCTGCATGGCGCGCTTGAAGTCGTTGCGGTGCACCGTGAACGAGAAGTCCGTCAGCCCCTCGATGGAGGCGTTCTGGATGATCATGTCCACCTCAATGTTGGCCTCCGCCACGGGCCCCAGGATCGCAAAGGCGATTCCCGGTCGGTCGGGCACGCCGACCACGGTGATCTTCGCTTCGTCGCGGTTGAAGGCGATGCCGCTGATGATGGCCTGTTCCATGTTCTCGTCTTCCTCGAAGGTGATGAGGGTGCCCATGTCGGTGGAGTTCACGTCCGTGAACGACGACAGCACCCGCAGCTTCACTTTGTACTTGCCGGCGAATTCCACCGAGCGGATCTGCAGGACCTTGGAACCGAGCGAGGCCAGCTCCAGCATTTCCTCGAAAGTGACGGTATCCAGTCGCCGCGCCTCGGGCACGACGCGCGGGTCGGTGGTGTAGACGCCATCGACGTCGGTGTAGATCTGGCACTCGTCCGCGGTGAGTGCGGCGGCCAGCGCAACGCCGGTGGTGTCCGAGCCGCCGCGCCCCAGCGTAGTGATGTTGCCCTTGTCGTCGATGCCCTGGAAGCCGGCCACCACCACCACACTGCCGTCGGCAAGGTCGCGGCGGATGTTTTGCTCGTCGATCGCGAGGATGCGCGCCTTGGAGTAGGCGTCGTCGGTGAGGATGCGCACCTGGAAGCCTGTATAGCTCTTCGCCTTTACGCCGAGCCGGTGCAGCGCGAGCGCGAGGAGCCCGATGGAGACCTGCTCGCCGGTGGAAGCGATGACGTCGAGTTCGCGCGGATCCGGATCGGGGTGCAGCTCCTTCGCGAGGGCCAGGAGGCGATTGGTTTCTCCCGACATGGCCGAGACCACGACCACGACCTGGTGGCCATCCTTCACGAAGCGCTCTACCCGGCGCGCCACCTCGCGGATGCGATCCGGGCTGCCCATGGAGGTGCCGCCGTACTTCTGGACGATGAGGGACACGAAAAGACCTGCTCCGGCTGCGAACGAAGCGCTTATTTTAGCGCGGGCGGCAGTTCTTTGCTGCGCCGCACAAATGCCCCTCCGGGAAATTCAGGGACAGTCCCCAAGAATCGGGACAGTCCCTGATTTCCCGCTAGCGGGTGTCGGTCGAGAGCAGGCGCAGGTCGTCGGCGAACGCGCTCTTCGTGCGCGTCTCGCGCAGCTTGGCGAGGAAGGCGACCTTGATCGCGTCATTGCCCGGCCAGACGGTCTCCAGCCAGTTGACGCCGGCGCCGGCGAACCCGGTGTAGGCATAGCGATTCATCTCCGCCGCGATGGTCGACAGCACGCCGTTCGCATAGTAGTCGTCCCACTTCGCCTTGTCGCCGGAGCGTTCGCCCTTGACCTCGCGCAGCTTCGCCTGGATCTCGGCGGTGCGGGTCTTGCCCTTCGCCCCGGAGAACTCGCCGCAGCGGCCCTTGAGCCAGGCGTTGGCGGTGGCGGCCGGCTGCGTGCAGATCGGGGGCGGCATGCCGGGAAGCTTCGGCCGCATCAGGTCGGGCACGAACCGGAACCGGCCCGCGGAGGTGACCTCCACGACGACCACCGGGAAATACGAATTCGCGTAGGGGGCGAACACGGCGGCGGTGGAGTCGTCCGCCGAAATCAGCACCGGTGCCTTGCGCCCGGGAATGTCGGTGAAGTCGGAGCCGCCCACGTTGCCCGACTTGTAGACGGCCACGCGCCGCATCTGCGGCTTCAGGCGGTAGACGTAGTGCGCGCTGCAGCAGTGGGCGCCGCCCGAATAACCAGAGAAGTGCAGGTCCGGCTGGCCGTCGCCGTCGAGGTCGCGGCCCAGCGAATGCAGCGTATAGCGCCCGACGGGCTCGACCAGTTCCTTGGGGTTCGTCTGCCACGCCACCTTGCCCTGGCGGAAGAGCACGATGCGCTCCTGGGCTGCGACCGTGTCCTTGGCGCCCTTCACGCGCGCGACCACCGCCTCGAACTCCTGGAATTCCTTGCTGGCCGCGGATTCGAGGCCTTGCGATTCGAGCCAGGCCTTGCTTTCCTGCGCTGCGGCCGGGGTGGCGACGAAAATTGCGATCAGGGAAAGGATTGCGCGCATGGGGATCTCCGGAAGTCATTGGCGGAGGGTGTGAGATTCGAACTCACGAACGGGTTACCCCGTTGCCGGTTTTCAAGACCGGTGCCTTAAACCGCTCGGCCAACCCTCCGATGACCAGATGTTAGTTTGTTGCCGGTTTTGGTGCGCACGTAACCTGAAGGTTAGTGCGCCCCCGCTCGCGAAAGGCGCGCGAGCGTCAAGACCGGTGCCTTAAACCGCTCGGCCAACCCTCCGTGTCCTAACCCATTGTAGCAACGTGATTTTTCCCCGTCGACGTGCCGGCCCGAAAGACCCTTGAAATTCAGGGACTTCCGCCCCCCCGTTCTTGAAACTTTCACGGATAATCCCTACTCTAACGCTCGGTCAATTTCGACCGGCATTCAATCAACGACTGGAGCCAAACGTATGTCACAAGTCCCGCTGATGACGCCCGCCTCGCCTTCGCAGACGATCGCGCAGGCGCAGAACCGGGTCCTGCGCAACACCTATGCCCTGCTCGCCCTGTCGATGGTGCCGACGGTTCTCGGCGCCTGGATCGGCGTGCAGATGAATTTCTCGTTCTTCCAGGGCAGCCCCGCGATCGGCTTCATCGCCTTCCTCGCGCTCGCCTTCGGCTTCATGTACGGGATCGAGAAGACCAAGAACAGCGGCTGGGGCGTCGCGCTCCTGCTCGGCTTCACGTTCTTCATGGGCCTGATGCTCTCGCGCATGCTCGGCGTGGTGCTCGGCTTCCGGAACGGCGCCAGCCTCATCGGCCTGGCCGGCGGCGGCACGGCGGTGATCTTCGCGATCATGTCCTCGGTCGCCTCGACCACCAAGCGCGACCTGTCGGGGATGGGCAAGTTCCTGTTCATCGGCATGGTGCTGCTGCTGGTGGCGGCCTTCGCCAACATCTTCCTGCAGCTGCCGGCGCTCATGATCGCGATCTCGGTCATCGCGGTGGGCATCTTCTCCGCCTTCCTGCTCTACGACCTGAACCGCATCATCACGGGCGGCGAGACCAACTACATCTCGGCCACGCTGGCGGTGTACCTGAACCTCTACAACATCTTCGCGAATCTCCTGGCGCTGCTGGGGATCTTCGGCGGCGATCGCGACTGACGGTTCTTCGCTTCGCTACAGGGGGCGGCTTCGGCCGCCCCTTGTTTTTTTGCTGCGCGGTCGGAGCAAAGCGGTTATCGCCGATGTACGCCGATGCCCCGCCGATTGCCGCCGATGAATCTTGCAGGAGATTTCCGCCACTTGATCGTTCAACTCCAAGTCATCAATCGCAGCCCCAACTCATTTAGCTTTATCGGCGGGCATCGGCGGGGCATCGGCGTACATCGGCGTCCCCGCCTTACTAGGCGGCACCGCCGCCCACGACCTTCAGCCCCGGTTCCGGCACGCGCTTGCGCCGCTGCTCCAGCGCCGCCTTCACGTAGGAGATGAACAGCGGGTGCCCCGCGCGCGGCGTCGAGGTGAATTCCGGGTGGTACTGGCAGCCGAAGAACCACGGGTGGTCCGGCCGCTCCGCCATCTCGACCAGGTTGCCGTTCTGGGTGCGCGCGCTGATGACGAGCCCCGCCGCCTCCAGCCGCGCCACGTACTGGTCGTTCACCTCGTAGCGATGGCGATGGCGCTCCGACACGACATCCGTGCCGTAGACGCGCAGCGCGAGCGAGCCCTTCTTCACGTTGCAGGGCTGCGCGCCCAGCCGCATCGTGCCGCCGAGGTTGGAGGTCGCATCGCGGCGCTCGACGCGGCCGTCGCGGTCCTGCCACTCGGTGATGAGGGCGACCACCGGGTGCGGCGTGTCGGGATCGAACTCCGTGGAGTTGGCCCCCTCGAGATGGCAGAGGTCACGCGCCGCCTCGATGACGGCGATCTGCATTCCGAGACAGATGCCGAGATAGGGCACCCTGTTCTCGCGCGCGTAGCGCACCGCGGCGATCTTGCCCTCGATGCCGCGCTTGCCGAAGCCGCCGGGAACGAGGATCGCGTCCATGTCCTTGAGCGTCTCCGTGCCGCGCGCCTCGATGTGCTCGGAATCGACGTAGTGGATCTTCACCCGCGTGCGCGTGTGGATGCCCGCGTGGATGAGCGCTTCCGAGAGGCTCTTGTAGGAATCCTGCAGGTCCACGTACTTGCCGACCATCGCGATGTCGATCTCGTGCTCGGGGTTCTCGAGCGCGTCGACGATCCCGTCCCACATGGAGAGGTCGGCCGGGTAGGCGGCGAGGTCCAGCTTGCGGCACACGATCTCGTCCAGGCCCTGCTTGTGCAGCATGGTCGGGATCTTGTAGATGGAGCTCACGTCGTAGCAGGAGATGACCGAGCGCACGTCGACGTTGGTGAAGAGCGCGATCTTCCTCCTCTCGTCTTCGGGAACCGGCTGCTCGGAGCTGAACATCACTCTGTCGGGCTGGATGCGTATGCCGCGCAACTCCTTCACGGTATGATGAGTGGGCTTGTTCTTGATCTAGCCCACGCTCGACAGGTGCGGCACGAGCGTCAGGTGCATGTTGCA
>CAZOIB010000185.1:0-1583 GCA_964579785.1 uncultured Lysobacter sp.
GAGGAGGGTCGCAACAAACGCCGCCCCGACATCGTCGTGTTCGTGAACGGCCTGCCGCTGGCCGTCATCGAGCTCAAGAACGCCGCCGACGAGAGCGCGACGATCTGGAACGCATTCCAGCAGCTGCAGACCTACAAGAAGGAGATCCCGGGCCTCTTCACGTTCAACACGTGCCTCGTCGTCTCCGACGGCCTCGACGCCCGCCTCGGCACCCTGTCGTCGAACCGGGAGCGGTTTCAGCCCTGGCGCACGATCGAGGGCGAAGACCTGGCCCCGGCCCGGCTCTCCCAGCTCGAGGTTCTGATCCGCGGCGTGTTTGACCCAGCCCGGTTCCTCGACCTGATCCGCTACTTCATCGTGTTCGAGGACGACGGCGACGAGGTGGTCAAGAAGATCGCCGGCTACCACCAGTTCCACGCCGTTGCCCGCGCCGTCGAGGCGACCGTCGCCGCGTCGCAGCCGTCTGGCAACCGCCGCGTCGGCGTCGTCTGGCACACCCAGGGCTCCGGCAAGAGCCTGACGATGGCGTTCTACGCCGGCTGCGTTGTGCTGCATCCGGCGATGGAGAACCCGACGCTCGTCGTGATCACGGACCGGAACGACCTCGACGATCAGCTCTTCGGCACGTTCGCCCGCTGCCAGGAGCTGCTGCGGCAGAAGCCCGGGCAGGCGCAAGACCGGGCGCACCTGCGCGAGCTGCTGCAGGTCGCCGCCGGTGGGGTCGTGTTCACGACGATCCAGAAGTTCCTGCCCGAGCAGAAGAGCGACACGTTCCCGCTGCTGTCCGACCGCCGCAACATTGTCGTGATCGCCGAAGAGGCGCACCGGAGCCAGTACGACTTCATCGACGGGCTGGCCCGCAACCTGCGCGACGCGCTGCCCAATGCGTCGTTCATCGGCTTCACGGGTACGCCAGTTGAGCTGGCGGACAAGAACACGCGTGCGGTGTTCGGCGACTACATCAGCGTCTACGACATCCAGCGCGCAGTGCAGGACGGCGCCACGGTGCCGATCTACTACGAAAGCCGGCTCGCGAAGCTGGAGCTGAAGGAGTCCGAGCGGCCGAAGCTCGACGAGGCGTTCGAGGAGGCGACCGAGGGTGAGGAGCTGGCCGGCAAGGAGAAGCTCAAGACGAAGTGGTCAGCCTTGGAGGCGCTGGTCGGCGCCGAACGTCGCGTCGGGCTGATCGCGACTGACCTCGTGAAGCACTTCGAGGCGCGACTCCAGGTGCTGGACGGCAAGGCGATGATCGTCTGCATGAGCCGGCGCATCTGCGTCGAGCTGTACGAGGCGATCGTGAAGCTTCGTCCGGCCTGGCACGACGACGCGGACGAGAAGGGCCAAATCAAGGTCGTGATGACGGGCGCGGCGTCGGACCCGGAGGCGTTCCTCGACGCCGAGGTCGAACGCTATCGACCGCAGCTCGCGCGTTACGCGCGCATCGTCTCGGCGCTCGATCCGACGCCGATCCGGCTCGCGCTCTACCATCCGCGCGTGCCGGGCGGCTGGCGCGAGGTGTCGGCGACAGGCGGCGCCGGGGACGACGGCTGACGCAACGTCGATCGCCGCACCGAGACCCGCGG
>CAZOIB010000186.1:0-4842 GCA_964579785.1 uncultured Lysobacter sp.
CGCCAGAACCGGCTCCCCGTCGCCCTCTTGCGAAACGCCTCGAACGACAACGTGGCTCGGGAAGCTGGACTGAAGTACTCGTAAGCCTGGTCCAGCTGACCCTTCATGACCAGGTCCACCCTTTTCTGGGCCCGTTCGGCAACTATGGCTTTCGTTTCATCGGCTTCCGCCCGTTCTATCGCCGCGCAAGCGCCGATCGCCAGGAGTATCCCTGCTGCCAGAAACAAACGCCTGATGCTGCCTTCCCAGGACCTCCGGAAATCCGGAATACCTGCCTTCACGCAGCAAAGGCTAGACACTCGCCTACACTGCGTCAAACTAATTCGACATATTTTTACAACAGTGTTGTGTTCTTGCAACATTGGATCCATCCGGGAATAGGCGAAAGTCGCGAATTGCGCTCCGAATCTGCTCCGCAGCGACGTCTTCGATGGCCGCTACTTGGGCTTGGACTCGGGCGTGTTTTTCGACTTCGGGTACATGGCATCGAGCATGGGCATCTTGCGCCGCAGCTCGTCCAGGGCATCACGGGCATTGGCCACGTCCGCAATGAGCTTCGGCGTGATGAGAAGCACCAGTTCCGTCTTCTCGTCGCGATACCCTTGCGTGCCGAAAAGGCCGCCGATCACGGGAATCTTCGAGAGGACCGGCAGGCCCGACGTCGAAAAGGTGCGCTTGTTCTGGATCAGCCCGGCGAAGACCAGGGTCTCCCCGGACTGGGTCGTCACCACGCTCTGCGCCGTGCGCTTGGTGATGGTGGGCGAATCGATGCCGGAAGTCTGCGTGGCAGCCGCCTCGCTCACCTCCTGGGCCACCTCGAGGGTGATGCGCCCGCCCGAGTTAACGCGAGGCGTGACGTTCAGCAGGATGCCGGTATCGAGGTACTGGATCGAGCTGATGACGTTGCCGCCGACTCCGCTGGTTGCTCCGGCCTGCTGCGAGGAGAGCGTTGGGACGCGGCTGCCGACCTGGATCTGCGCCTTCTGGTTGTCGATCACCATCAGCGAGGGCGAAGAGACGATCTTCAGGCGCGAGTCGGTACCGAGCGCGTTGAGCACGCCACGCACGTCCCCGCCGAGGGAATTGATGAGCTGCAGGCCCGCGAATGCAGGAACCGCCCCCGTAGGAGTCGGCGGCAGGCCGCCCAGGTTCATCGTGCCGCGGGTGACGTTGGGCTCCAGCACGCCGCTGCCTCCCATCGACATGCCGGAGCGTGCGTTGATGAACCAGTCGATCCCGTACTTGAGCTCGTCGGTAAGCGTCACCTCCGCGATGAGGACCTCGATCAGGACCTGCCGCGGAATCACGTCGAGCTTCTTGATCGCCGCTTCGATCTTGTCGTAGTCGGCTGGGCTCGCCAGGATCACCAGCGCGTTGTTGTCCTTGTCCGCGATGACCCGCACGTCTTTCGAAACCATCGCACCGTCGCCTTCGAAGCTGGTTCGCAGTGGCGTCGCGGGGACGGCGGGGGCCGGGGTGGCGGGCTGACCTGGCGTGGCGGGGGACTGGATCTGCGCCGGCCGCGCGCCCGGCGCGAGCGTCGGCGGCGTGGCGGCCGCCGATGACTTGCCCGAGAAGATCTCGGAGAGCAGGGCGGCGAGGTTTTCCGCCTTGCCGTTCTGGATCGGATAGACGAAGAGTCGCGTGCCGCCCGATGCGCCTCCCGCCCGGTCGAGGCGCTCGATCCAGGTCTCCGCCAGCTTGAGATAGTGCGGCTGCGTGGTGACGACCAGGAGCGCGTTCAAGCGCTCCACCGGCACCACGCGCACGATGCCCGCGAGCGGGCCGGTGGCCTGCGGACCGAACACCTTGTCCAGCTCCGCCACCAGCGCCTTCACGTCGGCGCCCTGCAGCGGGAAGATGCCGACGGACATGCCGGCGAGGAAGTCGACGTCGAAGAGGTCGATCGTCTCGAGGAGGTGGCGCAGCTCGCGCTGCGTTCCGTGCAGGATGACCAGGTTGCGCACTTCGTCGACACGCACCACGGACTGGTCGACCACGAACGGCTCGAGCAGGCGCGCCATTTCCTTCGCGCCGATATAGCGGACGGGCACGATCACGACATTGAACCCGGCGCGCAGCGGCGTGCCCATCGAGCCCAGCTGCGGCGTGACCGAGCCGCGGCTGGCGATCGAGACCGGCACGATCTTGTAGAGCGCGTCCTCGCGGATGAGCGCGGCGCCGTTCTGGCGCAGCAGCATCTCGAGCGTGGCCAGGACGTCCCTGCGCGGGATCGGCTTGATGGTGCGCAGCGATACGGTGCCCTGCACCTGCGGATGCACCGTGAACGACTCGCGCAGGATGTCGCCGAGGATCGTGGCGGCCACCTGGCGGATCTCGGTCGCCTCGAAATTGAGCGAGATCTCCTCGGGACCGGGAGAGGGCGGGGCGCTCGGCGTGGTCTTCACGAAAACGCCGGTGCCGGGAAAGACGCGGTTCCTGTCGGCTCCGGTGCCGCCTGGCTGCGGCGCAGGTGCCGCCTGGGGCGGCGCCGTGGCTGGCGTCGTCGTGACCGCCGGCGGCGTCTCTTTCTCGGGCGCTCCCGGCAATGCCGTGCATCCGGCACCGGCCAGCAGCGTGCCGAGCGCGATCGCCCGGAATACCGGGGAAATGAGATTCACGTAAAGGCCTGAGGCGGGGGTGGGCGGCATATTAGCCTACTGTGGAGTGATCCAAGGCCGGCGGCGTTGGGAAACGGGCGCCTGGGTGGAAGGCGTGGCGGGCGTTGCGGCAGGCGCTCCGGCCGGGGTTGCAGGCACGGCGACTGCAGGAGCCCCGGGCTGCGCAGGCGGTGTTCCCGCCGCCTGGCCGGCAAAGCCGGGCCGCACGGTGGCCGGTGCCGATCCCGGGGCGGGCGGTACTCCCTGGCTGGGTGCCGGCGCAGCGGCCACGCGGGCCGGCACCTGGATGTTCAGGGCGAGTTCCTCGGTTTCCTCGCCCATGCGCAGGACTACCCGGCGCGGCTCCACGATGTCGACCGTGATGCCGTTCACCATGTTGCCCTTCTTCACGCTGAGCGTCTTGCCCGAGGCCGTCTCGCGCAGGAATGCGAACGCCACCTCCGGCACGATCGTGACCCCGGTCAGCACGAACTGTCCCTTGCGCATGGTCGGGGTGGCGGCAGTGGCGACGGGCGGTGACGGACGCCGCGTGGGAACGAACAGCGGTTTCGCCACGGTTTCCGAAGGCGTCGCCGGTTCCGCGGGCAACGCGAACGGCGGCAGGAGCCTCGCCTCGACGATCTTCGCCGGCGCGCGCGGTCCCGTGCCCGCCGTGACGCCCCCGAAAAAGTGCTCGAGCGCAATGATCGCGGCGAGCGTCGCCAGGACCCCGATCCACAGGGTCGGCCAGAAGTGCTCGGGTTTGCGCAGGATCGCCATCGCCTATCCGGTGATCGCAAAACCGGTGACGTCGAGCTGGATGAACATCTCCGGCTCGAATCCGGGCGCGGGCTTGAATCCGGGGGGGACCTGGGCACGGACCGTGAGCGCGTCGATGAACAGGTAGGGTTCGCCGGTCTCGACGGCGCGCAGGATCTTGCGCAGCGCCCCGATGTTGGCGTTTGCCTGCACCGTCACGGTAATCTGCCGGAAGCGCCCCTCCTCCTTCGGTTGCGCCACCTGCACGCTGATCAGGCGCCCGCCCTGCGCCTCGACGAGCTGGCGCACGCGCTCCTGGATCTCGGCCGCGGACAGCGACGGCGCGGAAGCCTTGAGGAAATACTTGCGGCTGCCCATCGCGCGAACCGCCTCGAGCTTCGTCTGCAGCGCGGGCCGCGCCGCCGCGAGCCGTTCGTAGCGCACGAGTCGCTGGTCGATGTCCTCCAGCGCCTGGTCGTAATGGCGGTGGGCCAGCCACAGCGGAAAACTCACCACGGCGATCAGCGCGGCGATCGCCGCCGCGAAAAAGGCGAGTGCCGCCTTGCGGCGCTTCTCCGGGGACCAGCCCATGACGGAGCGCATCGCCTCAGCCCTTCGGGGCCGGCTTGGCCGGCGCAGGAGTATCGGGGACCTTCGCGGGCGCGGGTGCCGGGGCTGCTGCCGGCGGCGCTGGGGCGGCTGCCGGCGGCGCCGCCGGCGCCGTGGTGCCGGGAGCCATGCCTGCTTCGGCAGGCTTCGCGACCTTCACCAGTTCGCCTTCCGCGATCGGCTCCGGCAGCGCGCGTGGCTTGACCTCCGCGGAAACCAGGAACCGCTCGGTGCCCGGAGTGACGCCCTTCGTGAGCGGCGACTTGAAGCTCGCGTTGACGAGGGAACCGGACTTCTCGAGCACCTCGATCAGCTGCGAGGAGGACCCGGTTTCGCCGGCAATCTGCAGCTCGCGGATCTTGGGGCCGGTCTTGATGTCCAGCTGCTGCACCCACGTGGTATCCGGCAACAGGCGCGACAGGTCTTCCAGGAGAACCGTCGCCGGATGCTGCCCCTGTTTGCGCGCCACCAGGAAGTTGTGCTCGGAGGCGAGCTTCTCGATCTCCTTCGCCAGCCGATCGGCGACGTCGGCGCCCGCCTTCGCCTTTTCCAGCCGCGGCATCAACTCGATCACCGCCTCGCGTTTCTGCAGGAGCGGATAGCCGAGGGCGGCCAGCCCGAGCAGTGCGGCGAGTGCCGCCAGCAGGCGCGCGGCAGTCGCAGTCCGGGACGCCGAGGGCCGTTCGCGCGCCTCCGGCGCGAGCAGATTGAAGGGCGCGGGCGAAGCGGCGACATCGCCTGCGATGCCGACGCCGAGCACGGTCGCCCCGAGTTCGCGCAGTTCGGCGAGGCGCGCCTCGACCGGCGCGCGCGGGGCAACCGCAAGCTCGCTCGACAGCCGCTGGTTCACCGCATCGCGGCCCGTCACGCGATG